>CAMKGM010000049.1:0-20000 GCA_946412245.1 uncultured Bacteroidales bacterium | reverse complement strand
ACGGATGCTCCCTTCAATCATTTATGCAGGAGCGAGTTACCACGCAACCCACTCCGTTGCAGTGCCATCGGCGTGGTACCACGCTTTTGGTACGATTTAGTGGGAGAGTAGGCCAGGAGCGTGCTCCTGCGGGTCCCCCTAAACTCGAAGAGGAGTCCAATTTTTGGATTCCTCTTTTTTTTCTTATTTTTGTAGCCTAAATATATGTGAATCATGAAGAGAACTCTATTTTCAATACTCACAGTGATGTTAATTGCGGTGACAATGTACGCAGAGCAATGGATACGTGTCAATCAACTGGGCTATTTGCCACAGTCGGTCAAAGTCGCCGTATGGATGTCGAACGAGGCAACAGTAGTCAGCCAATTTCAGCTTATTGATGCCTTTACCGGCAAGGTGGCCTATACCGGTACAAAAATCAGAAAAACCTCTCCGCTACAGTACATGAAATCAACTTGCCGCCTTGACTTTAGCGATTTTACACAATCAGGCTCTTATCGAATTAGGGTGGGAGAGACCGAGTCGCCCGTTTTTCCCATCAATTGCCGTGTGTATGATGGCACTGCCGATTTTCTGCTCAACTACCTGCGCCAGCAGCAATGCGGTTTCAATCCCTTCCAAAACGATAGTTGTCACACGCGTGATGCCTTCGTTCGCTATCATCCCGACAAGGAAGGTCTGTACTTAGACGTGCGTGGTGGTTGGCATGATGCTGCTGACCTTTTGCAATATACCTCGACCAGCGCTAATACCATCTATCAGCTCATGTTTGCCTATCAACGGCATCCTGAAGTGTTTGCCGACAGTTTTAAATCCAATGGCTTGAAGGGTGCCAATGGCATTCCCGACATAGTAGATCAGATTAAGTGGGGACTCGACTGGCTCAACAAGATGAATCCCGCAAAGGGCGAGCTCTACAATCAAATTGCAGATGATCGTGATCACATAGGCATGAAGATGCCCAAGGACGACCCTGCCGACTATGGCCGTGGCCCCGGTGGTGGACGACCTGTGTACTTCGTTGACGGTAAGCCCCAGCAGCGCGGAAAGTTCCTTAATGCCACTATGGGGGCGGCGAGCACCGCAGGAAAGTTTGCCAGCGACTTTGCGTTAGGTAGCAAGGTGCTCCAATCATTCTATCCGCAATTTGCCGCTATCATAGCCGCAAAGGCTACCGATGCCTATCAAGTGGGACTTGACAAACCCGGAAACACTCAGACGGTATCGGTTGTCTCTCCCTACATTTATGAAGAAGACAACTGGGTTGACGACATGGAATTGGCCGCCATGGAACTCTATGCTATGACTGGCGATAAGACGTATTTTGAGCAAGCCATTGAATATGGCAGGCGCGAACCCGTCACTCCCTGGATGGGTGCTGACAGTGCCCGTCACTACCAGTGGTATCCCTTTATGAATATGGGGCACTATCAGTTGGCATTAGCCGCTGGAGAGCGTGTGCGCGACGAGTTTACGCGCAACATTCGTGCCGGCATACAGCGAGTGAGCGAGCGCGCAGCCCATAGCCCTTTCCTGTGGGGCGTGCCCGGTATTTGGTGTAGCAACAATCTCACGACGGCCATGCTCACTCAGTGCATACTCTATCGCGAACTCACCGCTGACTCAACTTATGTTGAGATGGAGTCTGCACTGCGCGATTGGTTGTTCGGGTGCAATCCATGGGGCACCAGCATGGTTGTCGACTTGCCCTTGTCGGGAACTTATCCGCATGCACCGCACAGCAATTGGGTGTTCGAGAAAGTGGGCTCTCCCACAGGTGGACTTGTTGATGGTCCCGTCTATGCCTCGATTTTCAACAGCCTTAAAGGTGTGAATATCACTGACGATATGCCTCATGTCGTGAGTAATGCCTATCTCAATGTGCAGCCCGGTGATGTTGTCTATCATGACAATACACATGATTATAGCACTAATGAACCTACTCTTGACGGTACTGCTTCTCTCGTTTTCCCGCTTGCCAGCTACGAGGCACAAGGGCGCGCTCAAGCGGCTGTGCAAGCGGCAAGTCCTGTCTATGACCATGGAGGCATAGTCAAGGGAAATCCTGCTGACAAACGCATCAGTCTTGTGTTTACAGCTCATGAGTGGGCCGATGGCGCGCAAAGCATCATTTCCACGCTTCGCGAGTTTCACATTAAGGGCTCTTTCTTCTTTACAGGGCAATTCTTCAATCTCTATCCCGATGTGGTGCGCGACTTGCTTGCTGATGGGCATTATGTGAGCACCCACGGCTACACTCACCAAGTCTATGCTCCGTGGAACAATCGCGACTCATGTCTTGTGGAAAAACAAGAATTTGTCAACGATCTCAAGAAGGCTTATGCCACTATGGCCACTTTCGGCATCACTCCGCAGTCGGCACCTTATTTCATTCCGCCCTATGAGTGGTATAACCGTCACCATGCTTCCTGGGCGCGACAAATGGGCTTGCAGATTGTGAATTTCACTCCCGGTACTCATAGCAATGAGGACTACACCTATCCCGGCATTGAGCAGGAGAGCGGTGCCAAATACCGTTCAAACGCCTGGCTCTATGATCGTATGATGAATTATGAGAAAGAGTATGGCCTCAATGGTCACTTGCTCATGATTCACTTTGGCACCGATCCGCGCCGCACTGAAAAACTCTATCAGCGGTTGCCTGAAATCATTACCACACTGCAGCAGCGAGGCTATACATTTGTCTCTGTACCCGAGTTGCTCAAGTGATGGCTCGGTGTCGGCGTTTTGTCAGTGCACTCTTGTCAATACAAGCATTTTCGTGAATTTTTGCGAAAAAGTCAGTTTTATTTCCATTATTCTAAATTATTGCTTACCTTTGCTTGATAGACTGAAGATCTTATTGTGATGAAACGACTTTTAATCATCCTCTCGACTGTTATGGCTTTGGCTTTCAGTCACCAAGCCGTTGCGCAACTGCAATGGCGAGAGACGACGCATAAGATTACAGGTCGTAGCCTCACCGATCCGAACATAACCGACGGTGTTGAGATTTATGGCAACAATGGTGTTATTACCATTCGCACCCAGCGCCGCATTCAGGTTCGCGTATTCACTATTTTGGGGCAACTCGTATCGCAGGTAACGCTTAACCCCGGTACTGCTGAACTCAAAATCAACGCTCGAGGCATCTACATCGTTAAGATTGGTAACATCACGCAAAAGGTCGCACTCTAAACATGATAG
This sequence comes from uncultured Bacteroidales bacterium, assembly GCA_946412245.1. Taxonomy (GTDB): domain Bacteria; phylum Bacteroidota; class Bacteroidia; order Bacteroidales; family Muribaculaceae; genus Sodaliphilus. The sequence continues at coordinate 16,793 of CAMKGM010000049.1, read as the reverse complement.
TTAATTTTTAAACTTATTACACATAAACTATAAAACAAACTTTAAAACTATGAGTAATCTTGAAAACATGGATTGGGCTAATTTGCCCTTTGGTTATGTAAAAACCGATTACAATGTGCGTTGCACTTTCAAGGATGGAAAGTGGGGCGAGATTGAAGTGTGCTCCGACGACACCATTACCATGCACATGGCAGCCAGCTGTCTGCACTATGGTCAGGAAATCTTCGAAGGCCAGAAAGCCTTTATGGGCAAGGACGGCAAGGTGCGTCTGTTCCGCATCGAGGAGAATGCCAAGCGCATGCAAGACAGTGCAAAGGGCATCAAGATGGAACCCATTCCCACTGAACTCTTCGTGGAAATGGCTGAGAAAGTTGTTCAACTGAACAAGCGCTTCATTCCTCCCTATGGTAGCGGCAGTTCACTCTATCTGCGTCCGCTCGAGATTGGTATCAGCCCTCGCGTGGGTGTGAATCCTGCCGATGAGTATCTGTTCATCATCTTTGCAACTCCCGTGGGACCTTACTTCAAAGAAGGCTTCAAACCCACCAAGGTTGCTATCTATCGTGAGTTTGACCGTGCTGCACCTCTGGGCACCGGCAAGTGGAAAGTGGGCGGCAACTATGCTTGTGGCATGGGCGCTACTGCTAAGGCTAAGGCTAATGGCTTCTCGGCTGCACTCTTCCTTGATCCCAAGGAGAAGAAGTATCTTGACGAGTGTGGTCCCGCTAACTTCTTTGCCATCAAGGGTAACTCATACATCACTCCCAAGAGTGGTTCAATTCTGCCTTCAATCACTAACAAGAGCCTCCAGCAGCTGGCTAAGGACATGGGCTTGAATGTTGAGTGCCGTCCTATTCCCGTTGAGGAACTTGCCGAGGTCGACGAGGCTGCTGAGTGCGGAACTGCAGCAGTTGCTACTCCCATCGCCGAGATTTTTGACGATGGCACTAACCACACCTATGTGATTTCGAAGGATGGCAACCCTGGTCCTGTCACCACCAAGCTCTATAACAACCTGCGTGGTATCCAGATGGGCGAGATTGAAGATCCCTATGGCTGGACCCGTATCATTGAGATCTAATTCCTGTTATTAGGATAAATTTTTCAATTATTGGGGGCGAAATTTCCGGTTTCGCCCCTGATTTTAATCAATAAACTCAACAATACACAAATGATAGACTGCAACGAAATCATTGGGCGCTATTATCAGCCTGCTACTCCGCTACATCACATTCTCATCACTCACAGTGTTCAGGTGGCACAACTTGCTGATAGCTTGTGTCAGCGGCTTTTGGATGCAGGTACTCCCATCGATGCTGACTTTGTACACGAGGCAGCGATGCTGCACGACATAGGCATCATCAAGGTGAACGCTCCATCCATTCACTGCAACGGCACCGAACCCTACATTTGCCACGGCATTCAGGGCCGCAAGATGCTGGAGAGTTTGGGGCTTTTTCGTCATGCCATGGTGTGTGAGCGCCACACCGGTGCGGGATTGTCGTTGCAAGAAATCATTGCCCAACAGCTACCCTTGCCGCACCGCGATATGTTGCCCCTATCAATCGAGGAGAAACTCGTGTGCTATGCCGACAAGTTCTTTAGCAAAACTCATCTTTCAGAGCCGCCCAAACCCATGAGTCGTGTGCGCGAGCAGATGCTCAGGTTCGGAGCCGATAGCTTGGACCGTTTCAATGCCATGGCCAGTCTCTTTGGGGAGCCCTAATTTCGCTGCTCTTCATGGTCAATTCATGCTTTTGAGCCTTTAACTTTCACAATTATTATCAAATTCTTGAATAGATGAGGCCAATCGCCACATTAATTAACGTGAATCATGTGCATTATAACGGCAAATTCACTAATTTTGCATCGTATTTTGCATTATTGTGCCGTTATTGAAACGTTATAGGTCACACATATTGTTACTGATTTTGTTGGTAGCTGTCCAGTTGTTAAGCAGTTACGCTATGCCAACTCCGCAGGTTTCGGCATCGGCCACGCCTGTCGACTCCGTTCGAACAACCGACTCGGCTACTCTCGTTAACCCCGCCGATACCACCCGTTTCAAGAAGCAGAAGCTTGACCTTGACTATGAGGTGCGATTCTCGGCCAAAGACTCCGTGGTTATGTACGGCCGCGATATCACTCACATGTTCGGTGAGAGCGATATCAAGTATGACAAAATCAACCTCACTGCGTCCGATCTCACCATGGACATGAAGAAGCACGAGGTGGTAGCAGTGGGTGCGCCCGATACAACCGGTGAGGTCATTGGCTCACCCATTTTCCAAGACCAGAGCGGCAAGTACGAGTCCAAGGCCATGACCTATAACTTTAAGACCAAGAAGGGCATCATCACCGACATTGTCACTGAGCAGGGTGAGGGCTATCTCACCGGCGGCGTGACCAAGAAGATGGAGAACGACGAGTACTATATTCAGGATGGCAAGTACACTACCTGCGACAACCATGACCACCCGCACTTCTACTTCCAGCTCACCAAGGCCAAGGTGAGACCCAAGAAAGATGTGGTTACCGGGCCTGCCTACATGGTGCTCGAAGACTTACCGCTACCCATTGCTGTTCCATTCGGATTCTTCCCCTTTAGCGAGAAGTATCAGAGTGGTGTCCTCATACCCACCTTTGGCGAGGACTATAACCGTGGTTTCTATTTGCGTAATGGTGGTTATTACTTTGCCATCAACAAGTATATTGACATGGCTATCACCGGTGAAATCTACACTCGTGGCTCGTGGGGTGTCGCCATTCAGTCCAACTACAAGAAACGCTACAGATACAACGGCAGTTTCAATGCCAGCTTCATTGAGACAGTTTCGGGCGACAAGGGCGATCCTGACTATACCAAGATGCGAAACTTCAGCATCGGTTGGACCCACTCGCAGGACCCGAAAGCCAATCCTAACCTCACCTTGTCGGCAAGCGTTAACTTCGCCACCAGCGGCTACTCTCGCCACAATCTCGACGACTACTACCGCAGTTCGTTCACTGAGAACACCAAGAGCAGTACCGTCAACATGACCTATAGAGTGCCGGACTCCAAGTGGTCTATTTCAGCCACGGCAAGTGTGGCACAGCGCACGGCCGACTCCACGCTGAGTGTGTCTTTCCCCAACTTCACCGTCTCCATGGCGCAACACGCTCCGTTCAAGCGCAAGCGTGCCGTGGGAGCCGAGCGGTGGTATGAGAAAATCAAGCTGTCTTACACAGGGCGTTTCCAAAACTCTCTCACCGCCAAGCAAGACGAGTTCTTCAAGAAGAGTCTTGTCAAGGACTGGCGCAATGGCATCTCGCATCTCATTCCCATATCAGCCACATTCAACTTGTTTAAGTACATCAACATCACCCCGTCAATCACCATCAACGACCGCATGTACACCAGCAAGATCAAGCAGCAGTGGGATCCCAATGCCAGTGCCGTGGTGCGTGATACGACCTATAGTTTCTACAACGAGTTTGACTTCTCAGTCGCCCTGTCATTCAGCACCAAGCTATATGGCTTCTTCAAGCCTTTCAAGTTCTTGGGCGACAAGATTCAAACCATTCGCCACGTCATCACTCCCACGGTTTCGTTCTCGGCCATGCCCGACTTCAGTTCTTCGTTTTGGGGTTACTATGGCACTTATGAGCGACCCGATGCCAATGGTAAACTTTATCCGGTGAAGTACTCCTATTTTGAAAGGGGAGTCTTCGGTGGAGCACCGAACGGTAAGAGCGGTATGGTGAGTTTCACAGTGGCTAACAATATTGAAGCCAAGGTGCGTAGCGACCAGGACAGTACCGGCTACAAGAAGGTGTCAATCATCGAGAACCTCACGCTGTCGCAGTCTTATAATTTCGCTGCCGACTCTCTGCGCTGGAGTAACCTGAATACCTCCATTCTGTTGCGCATCACCAAGGGGTTCAACCTCAATCTGAGCGCTACATGGGATGTTTACAAATATGCTCTCAATGAGGCCGGAACACCTGTGCGAGTCAACAAACTTCGCCTCTTCCATGGCGGTGGCTGGGGCAGGCTGGCTAGCACCGGCACGTCGTTCTCCTATACCTTCAATAACGACACGTTCAAGAAACTTTTCGGCAAGAAGAAAAAGAACGATGACGACGACAAGAAGAATCCTAATATTGAGGAGCATCGCAAGTTTTCGCGAGGCTCTGAGAACGCTCTCGACGACGAGGACCCTCGCCGGCAAAACCCGACCGATGCCGATATGGGGCCCGACGGCTACGCCAAGTGGAATTGCCCCTGGAGCCTTACAGTCAACTACTCGCTCAACTATGGCTATGGCGCCTTTGACTACGACAAACTTGAGTACAAGGGCAAGTGGACACAGAACCTGAGTTTTAATGGTTCGATTAGACCCACCAAGAACTGGAACATCAGTCTATCGGCGAGCTACAATTTCGATCTTCACAAGATTGCTTATATGAACTGTACCATCTCGCGCGAGATGCACTGCTTTACCATGAGCGCCAGCTTTGTGCCTGTGGGGCCTTACAAGTCCTATAACTTCCACATTGCCGTCAAGTCGTCGATACTGAGCGATGTCAAGTACGATAAGCACTCAAGCTATAGCAATGGTATTACCTGGTAGACCCATGTTTTTTTATTAAATAGAATATCAGAATGACCCGATATAACGCGTTGAAATATTGCCTTTCCATGTTGCTGATGCTCTTGGCATTCCAAGTGCAGGGCCAGAGTCAGGGCAAGAAAAAACAACAGCCGGTGGCACCATCCTACGCATGGTCGCCCAGTGAGCCGCTCGGACTGCGCTATGAGTCGACCATCGACACACTTTTCGAGAACTATCATCTCAAGGCCATCCCGTCTATGCGCAGCAAGGCTTGGGCCACAACGGGTAACTATGGCGCCGAGGGGCAGGACCAATTATTCTTTGACCGCGAGCCGGTGAGCGACTTCTTCTTTGCCGATGCCCTCAGCACTTGGTTACCCTCAGTTCAAACTCATCGCTTCTACAACACACGTCGGCCCATGACGCTATTGTCCTACACTACAGGTGGCGACAAATACAGTAACCAAGACCGCACCACAGCCGTGTTCAGTGGCAATGTTGACAAGAAACTCCAGATTGGCGCAGGGCTTGATTATATCTATAGCAAAGGCTCTTATGACTATCAGGCCGACAAGAATTTTATGTGGAATATCTCGGGTTCCTACATTGGCGACCGCTATGAGTTGCAGACGTTCTTCAATAACTTCAGCCACACCAACAAGGAGAGCGGTGGCATTGTTGACGACCGCTATATCACTGACCCCGCAGCAGTGCAAGGTGGCGTGACCAAAGTCAATCCCAAGGATATTCTCACCAACCTCACTGCGTCGCATTCCTATCTTTCAGGACTGGAATTTTATATGAACCATCGCTACAAGGTGGGCTATTATCACTATGACCGTGATTCCTTGACCGACACCATCGTGGGTCGCACTTATATTCCCGTTACCAGCTTCATTTGGACCATGGATGTCAAGACCCGCAATCACCGTTTCAAGAATCAGTCCGGGCAGCAAGACACCACCTACTTTGATTTTACTTATTTGGGCCTGGGCGGCACCGACGAGAAAACCCGTTATCTGAGTCTGCGCAACACGCTGGGTGTGTCGCTGCTCGAAGGATTCAATAAGTATGCCAAGTTCGGTTTCTCGGTCTATGCCACTCATGAACTCAGAAAATATACCCAGGTGACCGACAGCGTGACCGGAACAGAGTTGCCCGAAGGCCTTCATGTGCTGCCCGTGTCGGTTCCGGCAAAGCACACCGACAACCTGGTGTGGGTGGGCGGCCAACTCACCAAGCAGCGTGGCACTCACCTTACCTACGACGCTACAGCACAGTTTGGCGTGGCGGGCGATGTAGCGGGCGATATCAGCATTGATGGCGACATTGCCACTCGCATGTTCTTGTGGCGCGACACCGTCACACTGCGAGCTTACGGCTACTTCAAGAACGAAAAAGCTCCTTACTTGCTCCGCAATTTCATCTCTAATCACTTTGCTTGGAACAACGACTTCAGTAAGGTGACGCGCTTTAGAGTGGGGGGTGAGCTCGCTATTCCTTTCACGGGCACAACCGTCAATGTGGGTTATGAAACACTTAAGAATTTTGTCTACTTCGGCGACGATGCCATGCCGGCGCAGAGTGGTTCGCCTGTGCATGTGCTCAGTGCGTCGCTCGATGAGCGGTTACGGTTCGGCATACTTAACTGGGACACGCAACTCACATTCCAAACCTCAAGCAACGACGAGGTGCTCTCATTGCCTAAACTGGCAGTCTATTCCAATCTTTACCTCAAGTTCAGAGTTGCTCGCGTGCTTCATGTGCAGCTGGGCATTGACGGCAATTATTACACCAGCTACTACGCTCCCGCTTACAATCCCGCAATCATGACTTTCCACAATCAGCGCGAGGTGAAATGCGGCAACTTTGCTTTTTTCAATGTTTATGCCAACTTCAAACTCAAGCAGGCGCGATTCTATGTTATGTATAGCCACGCTAACAAGGGTTTGTTTGGCGGAAGCAACTATTTTGCCTCACCGCATTATCCGCTCAACCCGGGCCGTTTCCAGATGGGCGTTTCGGTCAACTTCGTCAATTAATAAACCGGTAGGCTGAGACCCTGCGGGGCTAATGCGAATTTTACGAATTACGCTAATTTTATAATTCGTGTAATTAGCTGAATTAGCGTAATTGGCATTAAAAAAGTGGGGTGTGTTTACATCTAAAATCTGTTAGTATATGGTTTTGGCAATGGCTGCGGCAATTTGCTCCAACCAGTGTGCATCGGTGTCGTCAAAGGCATTGAGCTCGCGGCTGTCAATGTCGAGCACGGCTTTTACATTCCCGTTGCTGTTGAGCAGGGGCACCACAATCTCGCTGCGCGACAGAGAACTGCACGCAATGTGACCTGGGAACTCTTCAACATCGGGCACCACCAGCGTGCGCTTCTCCTTCCATGCCGTGCCACACACGCCGCGGCCCAGCCTGATGCGATAGCAGGCTGCAGGACCCTGAAATGGTCCAAGCACCAGCTCTTCGCCGTCGACCATATAGAATCCTGTCCAGAAGTAGCGCGGAGCCATCGCCTCATGGAGTAGGGCGGCGGCGTTGGCGAGCACACTCACTTCGCAAGTCTCGCCCTCAATATAGCTTTTCACTCGCTCGAGGAGTTCTCGATATTGTTCTTCCTTTGTCATAATCGTGATATGTTTTGTTGCTGTTGCAAAGTTACGTCTTTTTCCTCTAATTGTCAAAGGTCTTTTGGGAAGGGTGGGAAATGTGGGAAATCAGTTGTCAGTTTTTAGTTGACAGATGTCAGTTGCCGAGTGACGATGGTTATCTGCGGTGCGCTACAACGGACTTTTTACCGGACACATATAATTTTTAAGATTAAATTTGGCGGTGCGAGTGAGAATGAGTAAATTTGCATGAACAAAACTATCATGAAATCGTCAAGTAATATCGTCGACATTCTTAGTTTCTTGAGTGAACTGCAGTTGAACAACGACCGTAGCTGGTTCAAGGCGCATAAGGATGTCTATGACAGTCTGCGCAAGCCCTGGGAGCAGGACATGGAGCGCCTTATCTCGCTCGTGGGCGAGTATGATGAGAATGTGCGTGGACTTAATGTGAAAGCCAGCGTCTACCGCATCTATCGCGACATTCGTTTCAGTAAAAACAAAGATCCCTACAAGAACTACTTCTCGGCCGTGCTGGGTCGTGGTGGGCGGCACACCGTAATGTCGAGCTACTATGTGCACTTTGAACCGGGAAACCTGATGCTGTGCGGCGGCATTTGGTGGCCTGAGAAACCCATCCTGGACCGACTGCGTAGCCTCATTGATGCCGAGGGCGAGGAGTTCTTGAAGATAGTGAACAATCCCGAACTCACCGGCCGCTACACTTGGGAAAGCACCTCGCTCAAGACCATGCCCAAAGAATATGACAAAAATAACCCGATGGCCCGGTTCTTGAAGATGAAAGAGTATTTGCTGGTTAAAAGGGTGGAACAGAGTTACTTCCAAACCGAAGACTGGGTGGCAAAGGTGGCTCAAGATTTGAAAGTTCTCAAACCGTTGCACGATTTCTTGAATTATGTGTTCGATATTTGAGCAAAAATTCGTATATTTGCATAATTCTAATAAACCCTTATAATTATCTATAAACTTAAAACTACTAACATGGCAAAAATTAGAGGAGCAGTAACAGTGAACACCGTTAGGTGCAAAGGCTGCAACCTGTGTGTTGTGGCATGCCCTTGCGATGTGCTGGCACTGCAAAGCAAGGAAGTGAACGATCGTGGTTATCACTATGCCTACATGGCTCAGCCAGACAAGTGCATAGGATGCCAAAGTTGCGCACTGGTTTGTCCAGACGCATGTATTGAAGTCTACCGCAAGGTGGAGCAGTGATTAATCAACTAAAAACCAAAAACCATTTATTTTCAATAGTTAAATGAAAGATAACGTAACCTTAATGAAGGGGAACGAGGCACTGGCGGTGGCTGCCATCAGATATGGTGCCGATGGATACTTTGGCTATCCCATTACTCCCCAGTCAGAGGTGCTCGAGAAACTTGAAGAGGAAATGCCCTGGGAAACCACCGGCATGGTAGTGCTTCAGGCCGAAAGCGAGGTCGCCTCAATCAACATGGTATATGCCGGCGCTTCGTGCGGTAAGGCAGTCTTTACCTCAACATCAAGCCCCGGCTTCAGTCTGATGCAGGAAGGCATGTCCTACATGTGCGCAAGTGAAGTTCCTGCACTGGTGATTAACGTGATGCGTGGTGGTCCCGGTCTCGGAACCATTCACCCCTCACAGGCCGACTACTTCCAGGCTTGTAAGGGTGGTGGTCATGGCGACTATCATCCCATCGTGCTCGCTCCCGCCAGTGTGCAGGAAATGGCCGACTTCGTGGCTCTGGGCTGGGATTTGGCTTTCAAATATCGTTGCGTCTCGATGATTCTCGCCGATGGTCTCATTGGCCAGATGATGGAGAAAGTGGTGCTGCCCGAACAGCGTCCACGCCGCACCGAAGAAGAGATTCGCAAGCAGTGCCCATGGGCTGTTAATGGCCGCAAGGGTATGCGTCCCGCCAATATCATCACTTCGCTTGAACTCGACGATGACAAGATGGAGGAGAACAACCATCGTTTTCAGGCTACTTATCGCGAAATCGAGAAGAACGAGGTGCGTTGCGAACTCGTTAACACTGAGAACTGCGACTACTTGATGGTGGCTTTCGGTAGTATGGCTCGCATCGCCATGAAGGCAATGGAACTTGCTGCTGAAGAGGGCATCAAGGTGGGGCTCGTGCGTCCCATCACGCTGTGGCCGTTCCCCACAAAGGAAATTAAAGAGGCCGCTAAGAATGTGAAGGGTATCCTCGTGCCTGAAATGGCTGCTGGTCAGCTCATTGAAGACGTGAAACTCGCTGTGGAGTGCAAGGTGCCGGTTGCTCACTTCGACCGTTTGGGTGGCAATGTGCCTGCTCCTGAAGAGATCTTGAACGCATTGAAAAATGAACTCATTAAATGAAAGGACCTATGGAAAACAACGATATCATTAAAGTAGAAAATCGGGTTTACAAGAAACCTGAACTGCTCAAAGAGGTTCACATGCACTATTGCCCCGGCTGTAGCCACGGCGTTGTGCACAAACTCGTTGCCGAAGTGATTGAAGAACTGGGTCTTGCCGAGAAAGCCATTGGCGTTTCGCCTGTGGGTTGCGCGGTATTTGCCTATAACTATATCGATATTGACTGGCTCGAGGCCGCTCACGGACGCGCTACCGCTATGGCTACAGCCGTCAAGCGACTCATGCCCGACAAACTGGTGTTCACCTATCAGGGCGATGGCGACTTTGCCGCTATCGGTACTTGCGAGTCTATCCACAGCTGCAACCGCGGTGAGAGCATTGCTATCATCTTCATTAACAATGCAATCTATGGTATGACCGGTGGTCAAATGGCTCCTACCACTCTGCTGGGCCAGAAGACCGCTACTTGCCCCTATGGCCGCCGTGCCGACCTGAACGGTTATCCTCTGTCAATCACTCCGCTGCTCGCTCAACTCGACGGCACGCGTTATGTGACTCGCCAGAGCGTGCACACCGCTGCCAACGTGCGCAAGACTAAAGCCGCTATCAAGAAAGCCTTCATGAACAGCATGGAAGGCAAAGGAACTTCGGTGGTAGAGGTAGTAAGTACTTGTAACACAGGCTGGAAACTCTCGCCTGAAAAGGCCAACCAGTGGATGGTTGACAATATGTTTGAGAAATACCCCTTGGGTGATTTGAAAGATGTTGACGCTAAAAAGGAATAAAACGATGAAAGCAGAAATAGTAATCGCCGGATTTGGCGGACAAGGTGTGATTTCGATGGGTAAGATTCTTGCCTATTCGGGACTTATGGAAGACAAAGAAGTAACTTGGTTACCTTCTTACGGACCTGAACAGCGTGGTGGTACTGCCAACGTGACCGTGATTTTGAGCGACGAGCGCATCAGCTCGCCCGTGCTCAACAGTTATGACATTGTGGTTGTGCTCAACCAGCAGAGTCTTGACAAGTTCGAGAGCAAGGTGAAACCTGGCGGCGTACTTATCTATGACAGCTATGGCATTCACAAACCTCCCACACGTACCGACATCAATGTGCATCGCATTGAGGCTACCGAGGCTTCGATTGAGCTCAAGAACAGCAAGACCTTTAACATGATCGTGCTGGGTGCAATGCTCAAGGTGAACCCCATCGTGACCATCGAGAGCGTGCTCAAGGGACTCAAGAAGACCCTGCCCGAGCGTCACTGGCATCTTATTCCTATGAACGAGGAAGCCCTCAAGAAGGGTATGTCGCTCATTAAAGAATAAGATGAACTCCCTTTGATATTTGCTTTAATTAATGCGAATTAATTAGCTGATAAATAAAAGACTGCGTTGTGTAGAAAATGTGCTGCAACGCAGTCTTTTTGTTTAAATTTTAATGAATGAGAGTTGTCTGAAAATGACAATTTTTATAATCAAGGCATCTGGCCTCAATCTAATCTACTATCACTGATAATTGATTCTGTACTTGTTATGAAACCAAATGTGCCGCAATCCAATGCACAGTTCAATACCTTCCTGGCTAAGGAAGAGATGGAGCTGTTGCCCTATATCATGAAGTGCTTTGACGGCATCAGCCGCAACAAGGCGAAGTCAATTCTCTCGCTCGGCGGCGTGCATGTTGACCATCTGCGCGTTACTCGCCACGATTTTATAGTCAAGCCCGGTATGCTGGTCTCGGTCAAGAAGCGCCGTCAACCTCAGCAACTCTTTGAGGAAGAGACTTACTACACCATAATCTATGAGGACTATGACATTATCGTGGTCGACAAGTCGCCATGCGTGCTCTCAATGGGAGTGGGGCAGAATAGTCTGAACATGAAGATGCTCCTGGACCGCTACTTGATGGAAACACGTCAGAATTGCACCTCGCATGTGGTGCACAGGCTCGACACCCGCACCTCGGGCGTGATGGTCTATGCCAAGAACATCCCTGCACAGCACATTCTTGTCGATAATTGGCATGAAATCGTTACCGATCGGCGCTATGTGGCCGTGGTGGACGGATGCGTTACAGAACCTGAAGGCCACATCGAGACTTGGCTCAAAGACACCCCAACGCTCAAGGTGGTGAGTTCGCCCACACCCAACGGCGGCAAGTGGGCAAGCACCGACTGGCGATTGCTCAAGTCAAACAAGGACTTCTCGCTGCTTGAGTTTCACTTGCACACCGGGCGCAAGAACCAAATCCGCGTTCACGCGCAGGTGATGAAACATCCCATTGTGGGCGACCATAAGTACGGTAGCTACACCGACCCCATAGGCCGACTTGGACTGCATGCATTCCGTCTGTGTTTTTACCATCCTATGACAAACGAGCACATGCGGTTTGAAACGCCCTTCCCTGACTCTTTTGTCTCGCTTTTCGAGTAGCGCGCTCTTGGGTGTCGTGGGCATGGCCGCGACTGCGCTGCCGCCCGCATACCTCCTTTCGGTGGGCTAAATCTTGATGGTGTGAATAACTTTTAGCGATTGATGTGTGTGAATTCCGCTAAAATGTAGTAAATTTGTGGAGATATTCTAATCACCACTTCAATCATGCAGCAAAAAATCATTATTCTCGACTTTGGCTCGCAAACCACCCAGCTCATTGGGCGACGGGTGCGTGAGCTCGACACTTTTTGTGAAATCTTGCCTTACAACAAGTTCCCGAACGACGATCCCTCGGTTATCGGGGTTATTCTCTCGGGTTCCCCGTTCTCGGTACACGACCCTGAAGCGTTTCAGGTAGACCTGAGCCAATTTGTGGGTAAGGTGCCGGTGCTGGGCATCTGCTATGGTGCACAGTATATTTCGCACACTTGCGGCGGACGTGTGGAGCGTGCCGACAGCCGTGAATATGGTCGAGCCCATTTGGAGTGGGTTGATGCCGGCAATCCTCTGTTCAAGGGCTTTGACGAGCACTCGCAGGTGTGGATGAGCCATGGCGACACCATCACCGCAATCCCCGACGATTGCAAGGTGATTGCCTCAACTGCCAATGTGCGCTATGCCGCCTATGCCAGCACTACACAGCCGCTCTGGGCGGTACAGTTCCACCCCGAGGTGTTCCACTCGTCGCAGGGCAGTCTGTTACTCAAGAACTTTGTGGTCGACATCTGCGGCAGCCGTCAGCAGTGGAGCGCGGCCTCATTCGTTGAATCGACTGTTCAGGAACTGCGCGAGCAATTGGGCAACGACAGAGTGATTCTGGGCCTGTCGGGCGGCGTGGACTCCAGCGTGTGTGCTACGTTGCTCAATCGTGCCATCGGTGACCGCCTTACTTGTATCTTCGTGGATCACGGAATGTTGCGCAAGAATGAGTTCAATAAAGTGATGGATGCCTACAAGGGCCTCGGGCTGAATGTGATAGGTGTGGATGCCAGTGCCAAGTTCTTTGCCGATTTGGCCGGTGTGACCGACCCGGAGCAGAAACGCAAAATTATTGGCCGCGATTTCGTGGAGGTGTTCAACGCCGAGGCGCACAAGATTCAAGATGCCCGGTGGCTGGCGCAAGGCACTATTTATCCTGACCGCATTGAGAGTCTGAATATTACCGGCAAGACCATCAAGAGCCACCATAACGTGGGCGGACTGCCCGAGGAGATGCACCTGAAGTTGTGCGAACCGCTGCAGTGGCTGTTCAAGGACGAGGTGCGCCGTGTGGGCCGCGAGATGGGTATGCCCGAGCGACTCATCAAGCGCCATCCCTTCCCGGGACCGGGGCTGGCGGTGCGCATTTTGGGCGATATCACGCCTGAGAAAGTGCGCATTCTGCAAGAGGCCGACGATATCTATATTGAGGCAATGCTGAACTATGTGTGCCCCGATGGTGAGGTGCTTTATGACAAAATTTGGCAAGCCGGAGCCATCCTGCTCAGCACCGTGCGTAGCGTGGGCGTGATGGGCGACGAGCGCACCTATGAGCATCCGGTGGCATTGCGTGCGGTTACCAGTACCGACGCTATGACGGCCGACTGGGCGCATTTGCCCTATGACTTCATGGCGCAGGTGAGCAACGAGATTATCAATAAGGTGCGCGGTGTGAACCGCGTGTGCTACGACATATCGTCAAAACCGCCCGCAACGATTGAGTGGGAATGATTTTCTTATTGTCGACGTTAGACAATTAGTATTTCTTTTACTATGAATAAGCTTGGACTGAGAATTACGAATAACGGTCGTGAAGCCTATGTGGCTAACCCGAATCAAGACTGGGAATTGCACACGGTTGACTTCAATGCCTGCTTGTTGGCTCTGGAGGGCATTGACGAGGGTGATGACGTGGTGATTCTCTCGCATGACGCCGGCGGTTGCTATGTGGGCATTGTGAAACTCCTGAAGATGGGTTTCAATGGCGTGTGTGTGGCAGGCAGCGTTTTTGTGCCGGTAAATTTGTCGGTTGATGGCAAGACTGTGCTGAACTACGTTGATGAAGTGAGGCGTCAGTTGAGTAGTGCTGTGCTCGACGGGGCCAAACTTGACCGACTTTTTGCTGCCGAATTTCCGCAAAAGGACTTTGTGCCGCCGTTCGTTCCAAGCTCCGGCGACGGATTCGCTTCTCGCATTGTGGATTTCAATGGAGAGGAGTTGGAGCAGCTGCTTGACAGTCTATATCTGTTCCAGTCGGCTTATTCGCATTACAAAGCCATTCTCATCGTAGACAAGAACTCGGGCATCAAGGTGAATGCAACTGACATTACCGACGAGCCACTCATTATGCCCGAACCCGAACCCGAACCCGAACCCGATTTGAAGGTGGTTGTTGTGAAAGATTCTGAACCGCAAGAAAAGGGTGAATTGGCCGATGAAGCTACGTATTCCGAGTCTGATTCAAGCGAGGGTGTTGAGGTGATTGTTGTTGATAAACCAGATTCTGATGAACCTATAGTAAATATTAAAGAAGAAGGCTTAAGTGGTGCTGATATAGAGATTGTTGAGGATGAAGAAGGTGAGCCTGAAAATCTTGTATCTAAAGTTGAAGGATCAGTGCCTAACGGACTTGAAACGGAGCTTGACGAGGCGGGTCTTGAAGAGGATGCCGGCAGTTCGGTTGTGGAGGTGGTTGACCTTCCCGAATCGGAGTCCCGCGGCGAGGCACGGATATCTTACAGCAGAAGCTTACCCACTCCGCCACCACCACCTGACGCTCTACCGGACCCTTCGGATGCCATGCCAACTCCTCCGGCTTCCGATATGCCAGCTACTCCAGCCGACACTCCAGCTCCTCCGGCTGACATGCCGGACCCTTTGGATGCCATGCCAGCTCCTCAAGTTATTGCCGTTCCGGTAGAGCCAACGTCCTTGTCGGGAACCGACAATGATTCCCTGCCCACCGACGATGGTGTTGAGTTCGTTGATGATGCCGAAACAGCCAATGATGAGTCTCATCACTCAAAAGCAAATCAGAAGAATGGGTTGATTATAGGCGGTCTTGTCGCTATAGTTATTTTGCTTGCTTGTGCAGTGTTTTGGGCCTATTCCGATAATAAGGAAAAAGAAGAGGCTGAAATGTGGAATGAGATAGAATATTCTCATGATTTGAGCGAGATAAGGAGGTTTTTAGAAGAGTTTCCTGATGGAATGCATGCCGATATGGCAAGAGACCGTTTGGATTATGTTCTTGAGGAAGGTGCTCGATGGAATGATGTGAAGGATAGAGGTGACACTACATTGTTGCAAGAATTCATGTCTCAGTATTCCGATGGTCCATATTATGACAAGGCTGTCATCGCTCTGGAGGATTTGCGAGCACAGCACTATAATAAGTTGCATGATTACGCAATGTTGCAGGGCCTGATGTCAGAAATGGCCAACAACTTCAACTCTAATGGTTGTGAATATCTGATAAACAACTATGCCACGCATCGTTTGAGAAGCAAGTATCGCAGTTATTCGAACATTGATGAAGTGTGGAATGGGGAGTATTATGATTATTATGCTCTTTACTTGTTGGAGGTGGGATATTCTGATGGTACTACGGCTTTAGAGGGCAATTCTGTTACCGACATTAGTGGCAGTTCATGTAAAATGCATTTTACAATGTATTACGATGGGCCGAATGGTAGGGAACGGTATGGTTCTGCGACCTTCACCATGGTACTTGAGGGTGAAAAGTGGCACATCGATGATATTAGAGATAGCGATCACTCTTCCTCGTTTATGAATAATCCTGATGAGTATAGGGGCTATATTCCGTAATAGGATTTCTGGAAAGGTGATGATTATAGGGCTTTGACCAGATAGAGGAGGACGACCTGTGGGCGGCGTGAGAGTTCGGCGGGATTGGTGCCTGGCGCACCTTCGGGCACGCGTGAACCGATGCTGCGGTAATGCTCGGTCCAGTAGGGTAGGATGACACCGTCAGGGCCATGAAAACTCATGGCGATGGGTTCGAAAATGAGGTGGCCTTTTGCGTCAATAAAACTCTTTTGAACCAGTTCGCTGCAATAGATGGCGCTATCGCTTGGTGCAAAGTAGTGGTCGTAGGGTTTGCCAACAAATGACAAACACTTTTTAATGGTCGCTATGGTGTCGACACCCGTCACTCGGCCGATGAGCAGCATGGGTGTATGGCCGTCGGTAGCGGCTTCGGCGATGAGGGAGTCAAGTGGCTCAAGGCACACGCCCTTGTGCACGGCCTGGATCACGCAAGGCGAGCCGTTGCTGTCGCGGTGAAAAACGGCGACATGGTCGATGGGCCAGTCACCATGCGCCTGTGTGCTCTCTGTGATAGCATTACCGGCATTATTGACCACGAAAATCAAATCGCACTCATGCAACAAGGTGTGTTGTTTGCTAATGAATTGCTCAAATGTGACAACTTGCTGCGACCGGACATTTACGGTGCAAAGCAAGGTAATCAGTAGGGCTACCAATCCTCGGCCTATGTGCTTCATCGTGCATTTCATACTGCAAAATTAGTGCAAACCGAGAGCAGAACAAAATGAGAAACGGAGTTTTTCATTTTTTATGCCGAGGTGCCGCCTGATTTATCTAATATTAGTGCAAGGTGAGCGAAATGCCAAACTTGTTTGATCTTTTCCGAACCGCCGCCTAATTTCGCTATTTTTTTATTGTTGTCCGATAAAAGATTTTAGGCACACTGCAATCCACTATGTCTGAGTTGTTTAAATGTTTTTTTAAATATTGAGCTTACTATGAAGCCCGTCAGGG
>CAMKGM010000048.1 GCA_946412245.1 uncultured Bacteroidales bacterium | reverse complement strand
TCGTGGATGAGATACAAAGGCAGGTTATAATACACGATAGACTGTGCATAAACCTGCAGCTGACCAAAAAAGATGGTATCCTCCGAATTTCTAACTCCTGCTGGGAAGAACAAGTCGTTCTCCAGCAAGAAAGCACGGTGACAAATTCCGCCACCGGCATTGGTGCGAACATAATGTCGCTTGTAGGCCTCAACGCCACTGTAACGCTTATGCTCCTCGAGGGGCGGTTCTCCATTCATCCGCTCCCGGGTTCCATTATTGCGGATCTGGCGGGTCACCAGTATATCCATCGGCTCATGCTCCGACAGGTAAGCACACAACTTGGCCAGCGAGCCATCTGTCAACTCGTCATCAACATCAAGGAACAGTACATAATCTCCCTTGGCTGCTCTGATGCCCTCATTCCGGGCTACTGATACACCTTCATTCTCTTTATCGATGAGCGTTATATTGCTATACTGCTCACAATAGTCCTTGAATATCTCTGACGTTCTGTCCTTGGAGCCGTCGTTGACAACGACAAGCTCGAAATCATTAAAAGCAGGAGCATCCTTATAGACAGAAGTCATACAGCGGTCTATGTACTTTTCCGCATTGTAGGCAGGAATGATGATTGACAATAACATAGTTGCCTCTTCTATAATTGGTTGTAGTTTGTCAGCTGGAAATCGTCGCTCATCCAGCTCTTGGCATTCATCAGATTGTCGGTCTCTTTCTGAAATGGCTTGTTACCAGGGTGGCACATCAGTTCGACAACAGACGACTTACCACCAAGATTCAGGATATTGCGAAAAGAATAGAAATCTCGGAAGGAATAAAAAGCATCCGTCAAGGTGTATCTTTTAGACATTCTCCGATTCCATTTCCAACTTTTGTATATTACGACAAACAGGTGAAACCTCCGATAAAGCACATTCCGCTTTTTAACCGTCATCGCCTTACTCTTATCGAGATGGACAATATCGGCCTGCTTTCTACTATTAAGCATCAAGCGAATAGAAGGTATGGCTCTACGTCGTACCCGAGTAATGTGATGTAAATCAAGTACCATACAAAGAACCTCTTCCAATGAACCGATAGTATGTGTATGTTCGTGACTGTCGCAATGTGAAGGCGTAATACCAGCCTCTTCAACCTTGCTTATCTGTGCATCCCATTCCTCGAACACAGCTTGCTTCAACTCCTCATCCATTGGAACGACGAAGGCAGCACCTTCGATAAAATTGCCATCGGCATCAAGCATTCCGTGTTTCTGGAAAACCTCTGCATTTGTCAGCGGAGCGAATTCTATGATATTCAGATGAACGCCAACTGATATTTGCGGATACTGCTTGGCGATTTTCACACCTTCGTTGAAGAACGGGCCGTTAGCCATCAGGGTGCTGGAGGTGATAACTCCAAGCTCAACACACTGCCGAATCTGTTCGTTCTGCTCTTGCGACATTCCGAGGTCGTCGGCATTTATAATCAGCTTTCTCATGCTTTTTCTTTGTTGAATCCTGGGATGGGCTCATTTTGTTTGGTAGCCTTGTTGTAGTAATACCCCTCTTCTGGAAGGAATCGCATCACCTTGCACGGACTGCCTGCAGCCAGGCACCAGTCGGGGATGTCTTTCACGACGACCGATCCGGCACCTATCACAGAGCCTTGACCAATAGTCACGCCGGGAGTCACTAGAGAACCGATACCCACACAAGCACCTTTTTTAATCAAAATAGGCCTCACTTTTTGAGGACATTCTTTGTATCGTTCACCTTTATGGTAATTATCCATAACTCTACGATGAGCAAAAATAGCAGAATGGCTGGCAATCCACACATCATCCTCGATTGTAATATACTTAGCATAATTAACATCTAGATAAACATCTTGACCTATACGAACATTCTTACCCATCTTAACACCACAGATTCTCCAACAGAGATTAGGTAAAGTCAAAAACATGTGACACCACGGTGACCGTCTAGCAATATTAAGTAGCCACCATTTAAACATCAAAACAAAATGCTTACCAAGAAACGAAGGAAAATTCTTTAATTTCCTAAAAAAAATTTTTGAATTCATTATTATTCACATCATACAGGTTTAACTTCCAGATAATTATCCAACCAGTCAAACTGAACATTTTTACTTTCATCTATTTGAATATTAGCCAAGTACTTGGACCTCAGCACCTCGATTGGCGTGTTACAAAATGTACCGAAATCAAAAATATCATCCCATATATTAAGAGATTTAAGCATATTTTCTGTTTTGATACTATATGATACTGGCAACACCTTCACATTATATATTAGGCATAAGATAATGGCATGGAATCTAGTAGCGATCATATACTCTGATTCTGCTATTTTATTGATGATTTTATTCAATTCTCCTTTATAATACAGCTTCTCTATTGAGTTTTTATTTTCTATCTGCTCATAAAGCTCATCTGAAATTTCATGATCCCCATATTTCTCGCAAAAAGATAAAAGAGATATACTATATCCTTTTGCCTGAAAATCGGAAACTAGTGATTTTATAGTATGTAAATATTTTTCTTTATATGGCCTTAGCGATGCCCATCTTTCAACACTTCTAATGTTGATACAGACATTCTTTTTCTTTATAATAGCACGATCTTTATCTATTCCAGAGTGCATAACAATATCATTCCCCCATCTAACATTTGATAATTCTGCAAAGGCCTCATAGGATGCTCTGTCACGAAAACAGACATCATCCGCATAATGCAACGACTTTCTCACAGAATTAAAGAAATTGACAGTTGAACACGGACCAAAATTTGAGCCTATGATTGAAACTTTCATCCTTGGGAATAAACACTTAAAATTATGAATTCTCCGCAATATAGAAGGCATATTGCTATTCCCTTCCATAAATAAAGACCCCCCTACCACTAGAAATAAATCAATCTTATATTTAATAGTCAAAAAACCATAGATAAGCATGGTTTGTGGCAAATGAAGAAATTTAGATAATCTAATAATTCTTTTTACAAATTTGTCGTTATCCGAAACTACTTTCACATTAGAGAATGATTTAAACATCAATTTATAAATCGATGGGGCATATAATACCATTGTTATGTCTGGATAACGTTTAAACAACATTTGCATAAATAAGTCATCACCAACATTTACAGTAGTAATGCTATGAACAAAAATATTTTTCATAAGTCCCTATTTGTGCTGAATCTTAGAAATACAAGATAACATAATATTTTTTAACTCACAATAGGAGCCAATCTTAGTTATTTCACCTAGAATAACAATCAAGACTAAACCTAGTAACAACTGAAGCAATAACGTTGATAAATTTGAGAAGCCCCAAAAAACAACAACATACATCCCACCCGAGACAGCTAACCCAAATAAAAAAGATGGGAAAATGTCAACTAATTGTTGGGCAATTGTATAATGAATATATCTCCCTGAGAAATGGGCATTGAGACAAAATCCAATAACTCCAGCGATCACATTGCCCCAGAGCATCCAATAAATACCTACAAAGATACCCAAACACAAAGGAATTAAATAGATTACTTTCTTCATAATTTCAAGCAACAGAAGTTGGTCAGTACGTCCAGCCACCTGCAACATGTTTGTATTAATAGCCCTAATAGGATACAGCATAAAATTAAAACATAGAATTGGGAGAAAACTAGCTGCTTGTGCCCATTTTTCGCCAATCAATGTAAAAATTAATGGTTGGGAACATGCCGCAAGAGCTAACATCCCAGTAAAAGATAGCAACACTGTATTCTGAATAATCCTTTTATAACCAACTTTAAGCCTCTCATTATCATCTTGAATACTACTCAAGACTGGAAAACTGACTCGCTGTATTATAGCCGTCATATTTGATGAGAACAAAGTGGAGAATTGATGAGCTCGAGAATACTGACCCAATGAGGCAGGAGAATAGCATCTACCAATAACGACATTATTTGCCTCATTCCAGATGGTATTCATCAATTGTGACAATAATAATTTCCAACCAAACTGGAATTGATATTTAAAACTTTGCTTTGAAAACATTAGAGAGGGGACCCAATGAGCACTAATCCACAAACCAAAAGTATTAACGACTTGACGTGATAATTGTTGAGCGACAAGAGCCCACACTCCAAAACCCAAATATGCCAAAGAAATACCAACAATCCCACTAACAGAAGACGAAAGTACTGAAATCTTGGCTTGACGTTTAAAATCAATTTCTCGAACCAATTTTGTTCTTTGTACAATTGCAAGTGCATTAACAATTACAACTATCCCAAGGACTCGAGTTATTGGTGTAAGTTGCTCTCTGTTGAAGAATTTTGCTATCCACGGAGCCACTACAACAAGAATTAAATACATTATCACACTCAAAGCAATATTAAATATAAAAGTAGTAGAATAATCTTCTATTGATAAATCAGGCTTGCGAATTAACGAGTTGGAGAAGCCACTATCAACAATAGTATTAGATATAGAAATAAGAATAGTTACAATACCTATCAGGCCATATTCCGCAGGTGATAGTAACCGGGCAAGAACTAAGCCCACCAAGAAAGTTATTCCTTGGCTTGCGAAACTGTCTACAGCACTCCAACCAATTCCTTTAACAGCTTTCTTCTTCAGTCCTCCTGACTCATTCATTCGAAATATTTCTTGTATGCAAAAAAACAAGTTGTAAAAAAATCAGCGACATGAAAATGCAACTACCACATACTGCTATTGCCTTAAAAGAAACCATTATGACAAGGGGAATTAACGCATAATAAAAAGTATTTCGTTTGTCTGAAAGATAAGGCTTCAATGATTTGTACTCTTTCCAAATAGAGCCAAATAATAGTAATGCAAAAAGACCATAATAAGCCAAATAGTCGAACAAAAATGAATGTTCTCCAATAAAACGCCTAGAGCCATTGTCACTTCCCAATCCCAAAATAGGGTTTAAAGAAAAAGTTTTGAGAGATGCTTTATATAACCCACTACGACCCTCCGCTTGACCTTCTAACACTCCAGACTCAGCAAAACTAAAAAAATCTGATAACTTGTCAGATATCAATAAATCTGTGTCTGATGCATAATCAACTATTATCGTAGCATAACCTGCCCCCAAAAAGACTGCAAAAACTATAAGACTTAATGAAATTGTCATAATTGTCCGCCCTTTAGAAAAATGATCGGCAAACACAACAACAACTACGATCACAGCACATAACAACGCTGTGGTTATTGTCATGATAAATAGCAAGCGGATTATCATCACTAACATTGCTGCTAAAAGAATCTTGACCCACACACTGCGGATCTTTAACATCAATACACAAAGTCCAGTGACAACAACAGCCATAGCGTGAGCCAAACTATAAGTCATCATGCCCATTGAATAGTATGTAGAGGCAAATTTCAGATCCACACCCTCCACTTCTCCAAAACCATATAGTCTTACAGCCATAGGATCAATATAACTGACAGCAGTGGTGCCTATGAGACTAAATAATAATGCAATTAATGCTATTTTCAATAGTCCAGTTATCTGCTTACTATTTAAAGTTTTTAAGTGATATGATATTAACAGACAAGAGAACAAAGAGAAAAAGAAAAAAAACTGCGTCTTTTGCGTTTTTTCATTAAGTGTGCCTTTTCCAAATAAAGAATAAAAAAAGACAACCATAACAAAGCACATAAAAAGGACAACACTGCTGTTATGTAAAGGCTTTTGTCCATCCTTTATAAGTATTAAAGTCACGGTTATCATAAAAACTACCATTGTGAGTGAGGCACTACCCACACTAGTACATAATAACACGATAGATAAGGCTATAAACAAAAGAACAGGTTCTCTCAGAATCTCTTTCATATATACTGCTATTTTAACCTATATTCTTTTTGCTTTTTATAACTATCAATAATTAAACTCTCTGCACCCAAGTCAGGAACAAAACTTATTGACATCATATTAAAAAAGTTAGTCATAACTGTATTACCTTTTGATAACAGAAAAGCATCACAACGTATTTCGTCGCCATTGGTTGCTTTTTTGCTGCGATTTGGGGCGGATTGTACCTATGCCGAGGCGGGAAACAAAATATATCAGTTTTCTAGGAGTAAACCCTGATGTTTGAGGAGATTCAGCAAATAGTCCTCTGCTAAATCTGCTCGAATCTTCCCATCACGGAGTTCTTTCTCTCGCTCTTCAGGGTTTGCATCCAGATTACGCACCAAGTCCTCAAAGATAGCTTCTGCCAATTCACGAATACGATGCAGAGTTTTTTTGTGAATCTTCCCCAATTGTGCAAACTCCCTATCAGCAGCGTCCACAGAATCATTCAGCAAGAGTATCTTGAATTTGTTCAGAAGCGCTTTCTCTTGTTTTGAAAGCCCTGTTCTCTCTTTCGCCAAATCTACCGCTTGCACAAACAGATCAATTACATCTTGTTTTCCCATAGTCATTCGTTTTACGTTCAGAAATAACCCTGACAGAGAAAAGTCCAATAACCACATTCAGCAAGAGCTGAACATATTGAACAAGGGTGTTTATTGCTACTCTATTTGTTGTATTCAATTCTATATTCAATTAGCGTCCTCAAATATTATAGGGCAATTCACTTATAACATTTATGAAATATGTCAATCATGCCAATTTAATTTACTCTAATTATCAATTAATAATTCATACATGATATTATTAATTGAGGCAACCTTTACTTGGAGTTTTTAATCGCGCTTGAATATGTCGCGGGTGTAGACTTTTTCCTTAACGTCGTCCAGACAACTATCGTAGCGGTTGGCTATGATGGCTTTGCTCAGGGACTTGAACTGCTGGAGGTCGTTGATGACCTTGGAGCCAAAGAATGTGCAGCCGTCCTCAAGTGTCGGCTCATAGATGATGACTTCGGCACCCTTGGCCTTGATACGCTTCATGATACCTTGGATGGCACTCTGGCGGAAGTTGTCGGAGTTGGACTTCATGGTGAGGCGATATACACCAATAACACATTTGTGCTCGCGTGTGGCATCCCATTCGCTGCTGCCCTCATAGTAGCCAGCCTTGCGCAGCACTTGCTCAGCGATGAAGTCCTTGCGTGTGGCATTGCTGTTGACAATCGCCTGAATGAGTTCTT
This sequence comes from uncultured Bacteroidales bacterium, assembly GCA_946412245.1. Taxonomy (GTDB): domain Bacteria; phylum Bacteroidota; class Bacteroidia; order Bacteroidales; family Muribaculaceae; genus Sodaliphilus. The sequence continues at coordinate 14,316 of CAMKGM010000048.1, read as the reverse complement.
CGGGGACATCGGCATAGTTGGCAAGCAATTGCTTGGTGTCTTTGGGCAGACAATAACCACCGTAACCGAAACTGGGGTTGTTGTAGTGCCCACCGATGCGTGGATCAAGCCCCACCCCCTCGATGATGGACCGGGTGTCCAGCCCTTTCACCTCGGCATAGGTATCGAGTTCGTTGAAATAACTGACACGCAGCGCAAGGTAGGTGTTGGCAAAGAGTTTCACGGCCTCGGCTTCCTTCATGCCCATGAACAGAGTTGGAACCTCTTGCTTGATGGCACCCTCCTGAAGGAGTTGGGCGAAGGTATGGGCTTTCTCGGTGAGCCAATCCAGATCGGTCAGACTGTTGATTGCCGCGTTCTCCTCAGCAAACTCCTCGCTCATCACCTTGGGGATGCCCACGATGATGCGGCTGGGATAGAGATTGTCGTACAGTGCCTTGCTCTCCCTGAGAAACTCGGGCGAGAAAAGCAAGTTGAACTTCTTGTAGCCTCGAGCCGCATATTTGACATAGAGGCTGCGGGTGTAGCCAACGGGGATGGTGGATTTGATCACCATCACGGCCTCGGGGTTAACCTTCAGCACCAGCTCAATCACCTCCTCAACATGGCTCGTGTCGAAGAAATTCTTCTGGGGGTCGTAATTGGTCGGCGCTGCAATGACCACAAAGTCGGCATTGCTGTAGGCTGCCTCGCCATCGAGTGTAGCAGTGAGGTCAAGTTCTTTCTCGGCCAAGTATTTCTCGATACACTCGTCTTGAATGGGTGAAATGCGGTTGTTGATTTTCTCCACCTTTTCGGGAATGACATCAACCGCAGTCACATGGTTGTGCTGCGCCAACAACGTGGCGATGCTCATGCCCACATATCCTGTTCCTGCTACTGCTATGTTCATAAACTCTCGGTGGTTACTTCACGATGTTGGGGAGGCCGTTGAGTTCGTTCTGGATGTACTCGAGGCTGGCGATTTTAGCGATGGTTTCGTCAAGGGTGAGTCGACGGGTGTTGTCGGAGTTGAACTCGGTGAGGGTGACGCGCTTGACATCGCCGTGCTTGAAGTATTTGTCGTAGTTGAGGTCGCGGTTGTCGGCCGGCACACGGTAGAAGTTGCCCATGTCTTGTGCCTTGGAACACTCCTCGTTGGTGAGCAGGGTCTCGTACATCTTCTCGCCATGACGGATGCCGATGATCTTGATGTCCTCTTTGCGTCCGCCGAAGAGTTCGCACACGGCTTCGGCCTGCGTCTGGATGGTGCAGGCTGGCGCCTTCTGGACTAGGATGTCGCCATTCTGGCCGTGCTCGAAGGCAAACAGGACCAGGTCGACGGCCTCGTCGAGGCTCATGATGAATCGGGTCATGTTAGGCTCGGTGAGGGTGATAGGGTTGCCCTTGCGAATCTGGTCGATCCACAGCGGGATGACGCTGCCACGACTGCACATGACGTTGCCGTAGCGTGTGCAGCAAATCTTGGTGTCGCCCGATAGCCTGCTCTTGGCCACGGCAATTTTTTCTTCGATGGCCTTGGTGATGCCCATGGCATTGATGGGATAAGCGGCCTTGTCGGTGCTCAGGCAGATGACGCACTTGACGCCTGCGTCAATGGCCGCGTCAAGGGTGTTGTCGGTGCCGATGACGTTGGTCTTGACGGCCTCCATGGGGAAGAACTCGCACGAGGGCACCTGCTTGAGGGCAGCGGCGTGGAAGACATAGTCGACGCCTTTCATGGCATACTTGAGGGTGCTCTTGTTGCGCACGTCGCCAATGTAGAATTTGATTTTGCTGGCTACCTCGGGCATACGTGCCTGGAAGTCGTGACGCATGTCGTCCTGTTTCTTCTCGTCACGCGAGAAGATGCGTATCTCACCGATGTCGGTGCGCAGGAAACGATTCAACACCGCGTTGCCGAAACTGCCTGTACCACCTGTGATGAGCAGCACTTTATCTTTGAAGATTGACATTGAAAGTAAATATTTGAATTGTTACATCGAAAAACACGGAAAATACTAATTTCTAGTGCTTTCTATGCATTTTTAGTGAATTTAGATATATTTTATGTTGGACTAGTTAGGATTTGCGCCAGACCATTTTATTGACTACGCCGACATAGGACTGGATGATGCGTACAACCTTAGTACTCACATTCTCGTCGACGTAGTCGGGCACGGGAATGCCATGATTGCCGTCGCTTGTCATGGCTACAGCAGTGTCAACGGCTTGCAGCAGTGTGTCGCCATCGATGCCAGCCAAGACGAAGCAACCCTTGTCGAGAGCCTCGGGACGCTCGGTGCTGGTGCGGATGCACACAGCAGGAAATGGCTTCCCAATGCTGGTGAAGAAGCTGCTCTCCTCGGGCAGCGTGCCGCTGTCGCTCACCACGGCAAAGGCATTCATCTGCAAGCAATTGTAGTCATGAAATCCCAGTGGTTCGTGTTGAATGACGCGCCTATCCAACTGGAATCCACTTGCCTCAAGGCGCTTGCGACTGCGGGGATGGCAAGAGTAGAGAATGGGCATGTCGTACTTCTGGGCCATGCGGTTGATGGCTGTGAAGAGCGACATGAAATTGCGCTCAGTGTCAATGTTCTCTTCACGATGCGCCGAGAGGAGGATATATTTACCCTTGTCTAGGCCTAAGCGCTGGTGGATGTCGCTGGCTTCGATTTCGGCCAGATTGTTGTGCAACACCTCGGCCATGGGGCTGCCTGTGACGAAGGTGCGTTCCTTAGGCAGTCCGCAATCGGCAAGGTAGCGACGGGCATGCTCGGAATAAGCCATGTTGACGTCGCTGATGATGTCAACAATGCGACGATTGGTCTCCTCGGGCAAGCACTCGTCCTTGCAGCGGTTGCCGGCTTCCATGTGGAAGATGGGGATGTGCAGGCGCTTAGCGCCAATCACACTCAGACATGAGTTTGTATCGCCCAACACCAACACGGCATCGGGCTGTGTCTGAACCATGACCTTATAGGATTTGTCGATGATGTTGCCCATTGTGGCTCCCAAGTCATCGCCCACGGCATCCATGTAGATGTCGGGGTCGTCGAGTTTCAGGTCCTTGAAGAACACACCGTTGAGGTTGTAGTCGTAGTTCTGACCTGTGTGTGCCAGCAGGGTGTCGAAGTACTGCCGACACTTGTTGATGACTGCCGCGAGGCGTATAATCTCGGGGCGTGTGCCCACGATGATGAGCAATTTCAGTTTGCCGTTGTTCTTGAATTGTGTCATTGATTGAAATTATCTGTGGGCGAGCCGATGGCTCGACATAGATGACGGAGTGTGGTGTGACTATGAGAGTATGTCGTCGGGAGCCAGTGGGTGATACTGTCCATTCTTGGCTTCAAGGATGACTGTAGGCTCATAGACCTCGATAGTGTGCCACGTACCTTTGGGTATCTGGACTCCATGGTTGCCTTGCTTGGCATCCAAATGGCAACGTCCTATTTCGCATTTGCCGGCATCGTAGAAGATCTCGTCCATGCTACCGGTGAGCAGAATCACTGTTTCGGATGAATCGCAGTGCCGATGAATGGGCAGTACAGTGCCAGGCATGAGGGCATTGAGCATGCGTTGCGATTGGTCGGACTCAGCGTCGCGCAAATCCAGATTCTTGCGAAGTCGCGGACTTGCCGCCGCCTCGGCCAGCAATCGGTCAATCAGTTCACGGTCGATGGTCATACCTGCTCAAAGAATGTGTCGGGCTTGGCCGGATCAAACTGCTCGTTGGCCCACATCAGTGTCACTAAATCCTCGGTATCGGAGAGGTTGATGATGTTATGCGTGTATCCCGGCAGCATGGTCACCGCCTGAATCTTGTCGCCACTCACCTCAAACTCCATCACCTCGTCGGTACCAACCTTGCGTTCCTGGATCAACGCGTGACCACTGACCACAATGAAGAACTCCCACTTGGTGTTGTGCCAGTGTTGTCCCTTGGTGATACCAGGCTTGGAAATGTTGACCGAGAACTGACCGCATTGAGCAGTCTTGAGCAACTCGGTGAATGAGCCACGCTCATCGACATTCATCTTGAGCGGGAAGGCTACTTTCTCCTTAGGCAAATAACTGAGATACGTGGAATAAAGTTTCTTCTGGAAAGAGCCTGCGGGAATCTCAGGCATGATCAGGTGAGCAGGCTGGTCGTGGAAACGATGGATCCACTCGACAATCTCGCCTAATGTTATCTTGTGCGTCACTGGCACCTCGCAAAACTCGCCATTGTGGTGCTCACACCCCATCAATGCCGCAATGAGTTCGTCAACCACATCGTCGATGTAGACAAGGTGCATCATCACGCTGGGATCGTTGACCGTGATGGGCAACTCGTGGGCAATGTTATTACAGAAAGTGGCCACTGCCGAGTTATAGTTGGGGCGGCACCACTTGCCAAAGATGTTGGGAAAACGATAAATGAGCACCTTGCTTCCCGTCTCACAGTTGTACTGGCGCATCAGTTGCTCACCAGCCCGCTTGGACTCGCCGTAAGGATTGTCGAGCGCAGCCTGGATGGATGATGAGATCATGACCGGGCAATGATTGTCGTGACGCTTGAGTGCATCGAGCAACTGTGAAGCAAAGCCGAAGTTGCCTTGCATGAATTCGGCGTTATCTTTGGGGCGATTGACCCCAGCAAGGTTGAAAACGAAGTCGGCTCTCTTGCAATAGTCATCAAGCAAAGAAGCCTCTGAATCGATGTCGAACTCCATAATATCGGCGACTTGGAGTTCTGGACGCGTACGGTCCTTACCGTCTCGGATGTTTTTGAGTGCCTCACACAGGTTGCGTCCAACGAAACCTTTGGCACCAGTAACAAGGATATTCACTTTATGCTATGAGTTAGTCCAATTCTTTGAACTTGGAGTTTTCGCTCTTGTACTCGGGGACGATGCGCTTCATGTAGCGCACCATGTCGATGATTTCGACCTTGCGGGCGAGGTCGGTCAGGTCGTCGGCTGCCTTTGATGCGTTGGCATAGTCGTATTCGCGGACCTTGGCGATGCGGATGCGCTCGTGGAAGGTGGGAAGGGTGTTCTCCTTGTCGGAGAGGACTTCCTCGTAGAGTTTCTCGCCAGGACGCAGGCCGGTATATTCGATCTTGATTTCCTTGCCGGGCGTGAAGCCAGCGAGGGTAATCATGCGGCGTGCCAGGAGATCGATCTTGACGGGTTCGCCCATGTCGAAGACAAAGATCTGGTTGCCGTTGCTCATCGTAGCAGCCTCCATCACCAGGCGGCATGCCTCGGGGATGGTCATGAAGAAGCGACAGATGTCGGGATGTGTCACGGTGACGGGGCCTCCCTTGGCAATCTGATCTCGGAAACGGGGTATGACGCTGCCGTTGCTGCCCAGCACATTGCCGAAGCGTGTGGTTACAAACTTGGTTCGTCCCTGACGCTCGCCCTTCTCGATGGCGAGCCCCAGGCTCTGGACATAGATCTCGGCGAGGCGCTTGGAGCAGCCCATGACGTTGGTGGGATTGACTGCCTTGTCGGTGGATATCATCACCATCTTCTCAACACCGTACTCCAGGCACTTGTCGGCCACATTCTTGGTGCCATAGAGATTGACCAAAACGGCTTCGCAAGGGTTTTCCTCCATGAGGGGCACATGCTTGTAGGCGGCCGCATGGAACACGACCTGAGGATGCCATGTGCGGAAGACATAGTCGAGACGCTGGACATAACGGACGTCGCCAATGACGGGTACGAAGTCGAGGTCTCGGAACTTGTCCTCAAGCTCAAGACGGAGGTTGTGCAGTGCCGTCTCGCCATTGTCGAAGAGCACAATCTTCTGCACGCCGAAGGTGGCCAGCTGTCGTACCAGTTCAGAACCGATGGAGCCTGCAGCACCGGTGACCAGGACAACCTTGCCATGGAAGTTGGCCTTGATCTCATTGAGCGAGATGGCAATCTCCTTTCGTCCCAACAGGTCTTCGACCTTGACATCGCGCGGATGCAGGAGCGACTCGCCTTCGGCAACCTCATCGACGTTAGGCACGATGAGGGTCTTGATGCCGTACTTGGAACAGTAGGCAAGCAAGCGGTCGGCTTCGCTCTGCGCATCGGTGTCGCGGGCGAAGAGGATAGCATCAATCTTCTTGTCGAGAATCAAGTGATCGAGTTTGCTGTCGTCACTGAAGCAATAGACGGGAAGTCGCTCAAGCAGATACTTGCGGTTGTTCTCGCTGCGCTCGATGAAACCATTGACTTGATAATGGGTGGAGTGCTGGAGCCGCTTGATGGTGGCCACACTCTTGTCGGAGGTTCCATAGACCAACACTTGCTGCTTGTTGTAGCGATCTTGCTGCTTGCGGCTAATTGCATCATAGACCAGAATCATGCATACCCGGATGCCAAGCAACAAGGCGAGGGTTAGCAGAAGATCAATGACAGCGATGAGCAGGGCAGCCTTGGAGTAAATGCCGAAGGCGAGCAATGCCAGCACGACAAGGACGCACTTGGCGATGGCCACTAGCGCAAATGGGATAACATCGCGAACACTGAGGTGCCTGATGATGATGCGGAATGTGCGTGCCAGCAGAAACAAGGCGAGCGTTGCTACGACCGCCACCGAAAGGTAAACCAACAGGAACCGCGTGGAGTAGAATGACACCACGACGAGACGGGACACTCCGAAAATGGCGAGAAGTGATGCCATGAGCGACAGCACAGTGTCGAGCGCAAAGATTAACTCACCTCGCAGATACGAGTTCTTCAATGATGCTATTAAATTCATAACTACAAACCTCTCCCCGAAGGATAATAATCTGATAGATTTAAGCGATTACTAATCTTCGTCATCCTTGCTAGAATAGCCGCCGTAGTTGTAGCCATAGCCGTAACCGTAGCCATAACCATACCCGTAACGACTACGCTCGGTTTCGGTACCATTGAGCACGATAGCCATGTTGTTCAATTTCTTTTCGGTATAGAACTCGTCAATGGATGGTAGCATGTCACGCACCATGAGACCCGCACGAATGACAAAGAGTGTCGAGTCGGCCCAGCGTGCAATGACGTTGGCGTCGGCAACGAGTTCGACCGGCGGACAGTCGAGGAAGATGACATCATATTGCTCGCGCAGCTCAGTAATCAGTTGTTCAAGCTTGGGACTAAAGAGCAACTCGGCAGGATTGGGTGGAATTGCTCCTACAGGAATAACATCCAGACCCTTGAAACCCTTGACTGGCACAACCAGGTCACGCCAGTCGGCCTGCTTGCTGTTAAGATACTCTGACACGCCAGCATTGGGCAGCCCCACATAGTTGGAGAGCGATGCGCGCCGCAAGTCAAGGTCGACAGCAACCACCCGCAGCCCCTTGAGGCTGAAGGTTGTGGCCAAGTTCATAGTGATAAATGTTTTACCCGACTGCGGGTTGGCCGAAGTGACCATGTACACCTTGCGGTTGTCATGGGCCTGCGACATGAACTCGATGTTGGTGCGCACAATGCGGAAAGCCTCGTTCACGATATTGTGGCTCTTGTGCTTGACCACAATCTTATAATCATCCTCGCGCTGCTGCTTGCGACCCAGTAAACGGTTGAGCCATGACTTGCGCTCACGACGACCGTACTGCGGAATCTCACCGACAAGAGGTGCCTCCATGCCGTCAAGATCTTTGCGTCCACGCACACGGTCGTTCATGTTCTCACGAACATAAATGAGTCCCATGGGGATGAGCAATCCCAACAACAAGGCAGCCAAGAAAACACGATTACGGTTGGGCGAAGTGGGTGTCATCAAGCCCGTGGGCGACATGATGATGCGAGTGTTATAGGCAGTGAATGCCTGCGAGAGTTCGTTCTCCTCACGTTTTTGCAACAAGAATAGGTAAAGTGCCTCCTTGACCTTCTGCTGTCGTTCGACCGATAGCAGATACTTGGCCTGGGTAGGACTACTGGCCATCTTGGAGGTGTTAGATCCCTCAACAGAGCGAAGGCCACGAATCTGAGCCTCAAAAGTACCCACCTGATTGTCGAGCGAGGAGATGAGTGCCCCACGCATGTCGGTTAGTTGCTTGTCCATCTGGATGGCGAGCGGGTTGTCCTCACTGCTGTTCGACACCAGACTGTTGCGTTGCAAGAGTTTGGTGTTGTATTCATTAATCTGCGCCTCAATAGCCGGTGCATTGATGCCCGAATTGGCTGGGAGAAGTTGTGTGTTGCCCGACTTCTTGACATGCTCACGCACATAGCGTGCCATGTAGAGTTTGTTAGTCAAGTCAGAGATTTGCACACTGGCTTGATTGGCAGTAGTCATCGCCATCTGCGATGCCGCCTCGACATCGGGTACAAGATTGGCACTCTTGAAAGACGAAATATCACTATCGACGTTGCCCAGATCACTCTCGATGACCGCCAGACGCTCGCCAATGAACTGAGAAGTGCTGACGGCAACTTGGTTCTTGTCCTTGATCCAGTTTTCATTGTATACAGCAACGAGCATATTGAGGAAATCCTCAGCCCGCTGAATGCTGACATCGCGGAACGAGAGGTCAATGATGTCATTTTGTTTGTCATCGAGTTCAGCCGAGAGTTTCTTCTTATAGGCCGAGACAGCCGACATGAGATTGGCTCGCTTAACATAGATGTTCATCTCGCCACTGACCAACTGGTCGTAGTTATCAGAGCGGATGACCGACATCTGGCCCAATGGCGTCTTGACCTTATTGCCCACGTTTGTAGTCAACGCCTTGCCTTCGCCACATTTCTCACCATTGTGCATGAAATCGCTGAGTGTGACCTTACCCTGCTTGTCGAGGGTGACGGTGAGCGATGCATCATCGGTATAGGTCATGTCATGGAACGCCACCATCACAGGCAGTGTCTGTCCATAGAGCGTCTTCTTGTGAAAAGTGCCATCGGTAGCATACGAAATGTCGATGCCAAGCCGCTTGACAACCTCCATAATCAGGTCGGGCGACTGAAAATAAACCAACTCGTTGCGGACATTGGAATTGCTACTAAAGACACCCATACCTGATACCGTACTCAGTTCTGATGCCAATGACTTGTCACTGTTACCCTTCTTTTTGATCTCGACGGCCATAGAGCGGGTGTATACAGGCTGAGTTCTTAAAAGATAGGCAAAAGCCAGCACTAAGCAAGTGATAATCGAGATGAGGAACCACCACTTGCGGTCAAGGCAGAGCGACAAGAAGTCTTGTAACCTTAGATAATTGGTAGATTCAGACTCGACTTGTGTCGAATTACTATTGATTGACATTGGTTATAAGAGAATTTTGAAATTTAGAATTAAAAAGTGTGGTTATCAACTCACACAGAAAAAGTATGAAAAAAGCATGTGACTTGTAGGCCGCAGTGTAACAGTAATAGTTCTAATCAAATCTTATATTAAACCTATAACTGTCTTTCAAATATTACTTGACAATCATGTAGATGACTGAGGTGACTGATGCAGCCAGCGAGGCAATGGATATCCAGAACGAGGTTGAGCGGACATTGTTGCCATTGACAGTTGACTGGCGTGCACGATATTCGTTAGGTGCAACATAGACCACATCGTTCTGCTGCAGATAGAATGCTGGTGAGGCATATAGTTCGTCGGCCTTTTGCAGATTGACCACATAGGTGGTGTTCTCTTTCAAATCATTGGCACGGATGACCTTAACACTGTCGCGCTGACCGAAGATGGTAAGGTCGCCCGCCATGCTCAGCGCATCAAGCAGCGTGATGTGGTCACGGTCGAATGCATAGCGTCCCGGCTTGTTGACCTCGCCCATGACATTGACCGATAGGTTGGTGAACTCAACAGTGACATGTGGGTCGTTAACCAACTTGCGACCGATGAGTTGGTCCTTAATGAGTTGTACCACCTGCTCACGCATCAAGCCTTCAACGTGCAACTGTCCCAAGACCGGGAAATCTATGTTTCCTTGGCTATCAATCGTATAGCCCGACAGATATTGGCTGCTGCTATACGTCGTACCAGCGCGCTGCGAGTAAATGGGGAGGTTGAACAGTTCGCTGAGCCTTTGGTCTTGACTTTTGACAACAATGGTGATTCGATCGTCAGGACGGAGTCTGACATCCAGTGCTTGCTGGATTGCCTCCTTCTGATTATGCTTCATATCGGCAAAATAGGCCACATTGGGCGTATTGCAACTATAGAGCATCATAGCAACAAATGCAGTCGCTAACAGGGATTTTTTAGTCATTTTCATATTAATCGTTATTTTCGTTATCTGCTAGATAGCGCAAGTGCTTGCGCGGAATGCCCGTTATGGCAGCAGCAATCGTGTGCTCAATGGGGACAACCACGCACACATTGCCCTGAATGCGCTTAATCACCCCATAGACACCGGCGAAAGCGCCATGAGTTATCTGCACTCGCTGCCCCGGTTTACATGCAAAGTCAAGATTGTCGAGATAGATCACCTTGTCGTTAGCTTCGGCTGTGACATGAATGAAATTCTCCATATCCGCATCTGGCACAGTCAGAGGCTCGGTGTGTATCCATCCGTCCTTCTCAAGAACAGGGTGCATGATGTAGCGCAACACAACAAAAGGTCCAGACTGCTTGAGTTGAACCAACTTGTTGTAACTCGAACGGACAAAAATCAAGTTGTCAACTACGGGCGTAAACTTCATCGTGTCTCTCACCTTTTTATATTGCATGGCAATGTAGGTCGCACTAATGGCATCGTCTTGGTCCAGCAAATCCTTGAGTCTAGTCAGGCGAGGTGCACTCGAATAAGCCACTCGCATTGGAAACCACAGGACATCAGAACGCTGCAACATAGAAATGAGTTAGGTGTTAAGACAAATCTCGGGGTCACCACACAAAAATGCATGGTGGCACCATATGACTTCCGGAAGATTGCAGCTCTATTGCACTGAATATCAGTGGCATGCAAAGCTATACCTGTTATATTCTCTTGTGAGGAGAGTAAAAATTTTTGCAAATTTAGGGAGAAAACTTGAACTGACCAAATATTATTTTATTTAATTATGTTAATACACCTGTGATTCATTCCGAGATTCACAGCGACGGTGCGATATGCTTCTCCGAACTCATTTTGTGTCAAAGGCATAGAATAGTGTTACAGATGCACGGGGCGCGGGCAATCGCAATACGGAAATAACGATTGAGGTATGATTTTTTGAGGATTTTTGGGTCACGTTTCGGGCATTTTTGAGCATAACATTTTGACATACAGTTTATTATAATCAAAAAGTGTTTCGCAGAAAAATTTGCCCATTGTCTGGGTTTGCCCTACCTTTGCAGTAGATTTCTAAAGCCCACCCCTATGAGACATCTGACCATAGTTTTCATGATGACACTGGCTCTAGTGGCTGCTGTGTCATGTCATCGAACAGAGGGCGGTGCGCTGGAGCGTGCCGATGCATTGATCTATACCCTACCCGACAGTTCGCTGTCGCTGCTGCAATCAGTGGACACAAACAGGCTCACGAGCGATGCCGACCGCGCCTACTATGCGCTGTTGTGGACACAGACGGCCTACCGCAGCGGACAATTTGAGTTGGCAACCGACTCGCTAGCCGAGGCTGCCTGTGACTACTACACCCACCACCCCGAAAACCGCGAACGACAAGTCAGGGCCATGATCTACCTCGGTCTCCACCGCGAACTCAACGACCGGCCCGAGGAGGCAATGGAACTATATAAACGCGCCGAAGCAACGGCCGACACCACCGACTATCGCAACCTGGCACAGGCCAACTACCGCATCGGGCAGTTGATGTCGAACTACAATGCCAGCAACCTAGAAGACCTGCGCCGCTACAAGAAAGCCCTGTTCTATTACAATAAGGTGGGCGACACCCTACAAATCATCTATTAGCTACTGGCTACCGGGGCTTTGCAGCGCAACGAGGGAATCGCTGTGGCGCGCCACAACCTGGAACAGGCCTATCGTCTGTCGCGCCAGCGCGGCGACAGTGCCAACTGTGCCCGCAGTCTGGAGTATCTGGCACGCGGTTTCCTCAAGGACTCGATTCACGAGACCGCCAAAGATCTGGCAGTTTACTGCGTGCAGCACTACCCCACCGCGCCCTACAGCATCGACGCTATGCTCGATGCGGCTTGTGCCTATGCGCTGATGGGCCGCAACGACTCGGCGCGGCACTATCTAGACATGGCACCGCAACCCGATGCCAACCAACAGCGCGAGTCAATGCGTCTGTTCTGCCAGAAGGTCATGGCCAAGAACAGAAACGACATCTTGGGCTATATCGCCTATAACGAGCAACGCGAACACTTGCACGACTCGCTGCGCAGCAACCCCGTCATCGCCCGCCTGATGAGCATCGACCAGGAACAGAATCGACAACAACGCCATGCCACCGAGCGCAATGAGCAGTCGAGATGGAACGGATTGCTGGCCGCCATCGCCTTGGGGTTGCTGGCCTTGGGCGGCATCGGGTGGTATAATCACCACCGCAACCGCCAGCAGTTTGTGGGTCTGAAGGAGCAGATCGAGCATCTCAAAGAAGAGCAAGTGCTGCAGCATGCGGCTTTCGAGCGGAGCCACGACTCGGACATGCAACTCAACCAACGCTTGACCGAGTTGCTGACCGTGTACAGCGGGCTGTGCGACCGCCTGATTGCCATGAGCAACGAGTTTCCCGAGAAGGACTTCTACAAGCAATTCTTGCGTGAAGTGGAGTCGTTCACCGAGCGTGGCGAGTTGCTGGCCGAACTGCAGAAGTATATCGATGACAACAACGATCAGGCGATGACTCGATTTCTGAAGCAGCATCCCGACCTCGACGAGAAAGAGCGTGGCATGATCATCCTGTCGGCCCTGGGGATGCGGTCATCGAGCATCGCTGTGTGCCTGGGACTGAAGAATGATGGCGTGGTTCGTTCGCTGCGTACACGACTGGCCAAGCGGCTGCAATTGGACGTTCCACTGACCGATTATCTGACCGAAATTGTTAAAAATCGCCCGCTCATTTAGGGGGCGTTTCGGCATGTTTCGGAGTTAAACCGCCATCAATCAGACTGTTGATAGAGAAAAGTGTTTCGCTCAAAAATTTGCACGGATTGACAGGGCATAGTACTTTTGCAGTACCGAAAGCCGTGGGGCATGTCCCCTGGAAAACATCTGGCTGAACAAAAACCGGTCATGCAGATTTTGCTGCTAAGACAGATATTGAACATGTTGAACTTTAAAAATATTACCGTTATGAAGAAATTTTACACAATCATGCTGGCGGTGCTGCTGAGCAGCATCGCAGCGCAGGCACAAGAGGCCGACTACCAACCGCTGGTGCGCGAGGGGGTGCGCTGGGTCAATCACTCGCAGTATGTTCACTCGGAAGATGAGGTTTATTTTGGGCCTGTGAACACCTATACAATCACGCTGCGTGGCGACACTACCATCACTAGCCCATCAGGGACACATCAGTACAAACAAGCCATACATTCAATGTATCCATGGCGCAATATCTTTATGCGCGAGAGCGAGAAAAAAGTGTATGTTCTCGCGAGTGATGATCCAATGTATAGCTCTGATGAAGAATATCTATTGTATGACTTCTCGGATGACAATGAAGCCAAACTTTATTCACCCGAAGGAGATGAAACTACGTATGTGAGAGAAGGAACTGTGGATATTAATGGCCATAGTTGCCGGGTTTACAAGGGAGATTTTGGATGGCTAGTCGAATCGGTCGGTCTGGTGTCAAGATGTGATGGCGACATGATCCTCCCTCGCTGGGCACGAGTCGCTGGAGGCGAGGACAATTATGGTCTTGACCATCTGGAAGACATGGACGGAAACATCATCTACAAGGCACCATGGTATGAGGAGCCCACAACCTGTATGCCGCTGGTGCGCGAGGGAGTTGTTTGGCAATATGCCTACTGTATTTTCGTGAGTGAAGCCGTTGGTGCATATACAAAGGTATTAAACATTCAGTTCAAAGGCGACACTATCATGAATGGTGTTAATTATAAGAAGTGCTATTTATATGATAGCGAGGAGTTACCTGCAAACTCAATCCCAGTGTATTATGCCCGAGAAAATAATGGAAAAGTCATGTTTGCCAACCCAAGACATGAGGTGATAGACACCATTGGCACCGACACTTTTATGCCTGAAATCCCGGGAGATCTTTTTGAAGAGAATGGAGAAACTGTGGTCTATGACTTCGGCGATATGCCCAATTTCGCTGAAAAAATATATGCTGTGATTGAGTCAACATCCGAGGTTGAGGTGAATGGAATGCCGGCAAAAAAATATCATTTATCAACAGAGGGAACTTACGGTTTTGATTATGTAGAAGGTGTTGGTGTTGATGGAGAACGCTCTGGGGTGCTGTTTTTACCCTTTGT
>CAMKGM010000047.1 GCA_946412245.1 uncultured Bacteroidales bacterium | reverse complement strand
GACCAATAGAGTGATTTCATTTAAAATTTACCACTCATTTTGACCAATTGACCGATATTTGGGAGCTAAACATACAAACACAGAGAAAGCGCAGACTGCTATGCCACGCTTTGTAATCTGACGGTCCTGAGAAAACCTACAACACAAAAAGGGGATATTGAGTGCAGTCCACGCCTATCACGTGGAAGCCACCCTGCTTGCCCTCTTGTGTTAATTCGAAAATTTCTCAGGTTTTCAGATTACAAGAATAAGCATGTCGCTTCTATTTACCAAAATGTAAGGTGGATTACTTTCGCAATCCATTTGCAAATATACATCATTTTTTGAAAATCACCACCATTTACAACAAAAATTTCACAGAATTGTTTATCATTCGTGAATTCCTCGAGAATTCTGCATGAGTCTGTTCCAATGCTACCGATGTAATAAAATCCTTTTTAGAAATAGCATCAAAAGTTTTGCTCTCCTCTCACATTATGCGCAACTTTGTGACGAGTTTTACAGATTTGTAATACTCTATCATTTGCGAATAACTCACACGAGCGGTTTGGGGCCGAATGGTGTGGAGTAAAACGCACGAAAAAACGGGAACTTGAGGCATCTCTGTTCGTGAATTGACGAAAAAAGTGTAACTTTGCCTTATCATTGGCCCTACAAGAGATTCAATGACTCCCCGTTCAGGTGATTCAACGAACGCCCTACACAAGATTCCGGGAGTTCTCTTTACAGGCACGATGATTGATATGTAATTAACTGACAGTGGGCATGAAGATTTTCAGGAGCAAACGCATTCCCTTCAAGGGCTTCGCCGCAATCAATCTGTTCGGGTTTATTGTGGTGCGCCGCGGTATCTTTGCCAGCGAAACGCTCATCAACCATGAGCGCATCCACACGGCACAGATGCGCGAACTGGGCTTTATCTTCTTTTACCTGCTCTACGGACTTGAATGGCTCATCAGGCTACCCATGAAGGGCAATGCTTACCGAAACATCACCTTTGAGCAAGAGGCCTACGACCACCAAAACGAGCCCTCGTATTTGGAAGTGCGCAAGCACTATGCCCCCTATCGCTACTACCTGTGCAAGCGAAAGCGCAAACGCACAAACAAAAAGAAACGAAACGACAAACGATTATACTTCGAACGATGAAACGCATTCTCACCACCTGCTTGGGGCTTTGCACCCTCATCATGGCTGCCGCCCTCACCCCCGACTCGGCCCAGATGGCCATTGACACCTTTGCTTTGCATCCCGACATGCAGCACGCATCATTGACCGTCGCCGTGGCCGACATCAAGACCGGGCAACTCATCGCCGGGCACAACCCCGACCTGTCGTGCATCACGGCATCGACCATGAAGACGGTCACCAGTGCTACCGCACTTGAGTTGCTGGGCAGCGACTATCGTTTCCCGACCAAGGTCTATGCACAAGGCGAAATCAAGGGCAACAAACTCAAAGGCAACCTCGTGATTGTGGGTTGCGGCGACCCCACACTGGGCTCAGTTTATTTTCCCGAGAACCCCGACATCGTACAAGAGATATTGCTCGCCTTGCAACAGCGTGGCATCAAGAAGATTGACGGACGCATCATCGTTGACCAGTCTATCATTCCCTACCCTGCCTACAACGGCTGGTGGGATGTGGGTGACCTCGCCTGGGACTATGGCATGGGCATCCACGGACTGAGTTATAGCGACAACCGCACCCACCTCAAGTTCACCACCCTCAATGGCAAAATCGATAGCGTGAGCATCGAGCCGCCGGTACCGGGCCTGGCCGTCATCAACCGAATGTCGAGCGAGAACCGCGACAATGTGGACATAGGACTTGAATATGCCTCCCCCGCGGTAGTACTCATGGGCTCGGCCGCCAACCGGCGCTACGACTTCACCATTGCCAACCCCCTGCCCGCCAACATGCTCGTCGACAGCCTGCAACGCACTCTCAAAGCCCACGACATCAAACTCAAGAACAAGGAACTCAAGAAAATAGAGCCTGCTACTACTCTCATCACCGAGCATCGCTCCGAGCCCTTGGCCCACATCGTGCGCTCATTGCTCGACCGCAGCGACAATATGTTCACCGAAGGACTGCTACGGGCTGCAGCGCACAAGGCCGGGCACACCGCCACGGCTGCCAACGGCACGGCCGTGGTCGACAGCCTCTGGAAAAGCCACGGGCTTGACACCTCGCCCCTATTCCAATATGACGGCAGCGGACTGGCCCGCGCCAACAAGAACTCGGCCCGTTTCTTTGTGCAGATGCTCAACCACGTTGAGAACAACGCACCGCAAGAGGCCAAGCTGAGTCAACTCATGCCCACGGCGAGCAAGCGCATAGGCAAGCTGTTGCCCAAAACCCGCCTTGCCACCGACATTGTGCTCAAGTCGGGCAGCATGACAGGCGTGCAGTGCTATGTAGGTTACTATCCTGCCTATAATCCGCAATACACCTTTGCCGTTCTGGTCAACAACTGGAACGGCACTCGTGCCGATATGCGCGACCGCCTCGACCGCATGCTCATCAACATTTTCGGCAAATAATTTTTGCCGTTTCAAACAAATTGAGTATGTTTGCATATTTAAACAATTTCATTGATTCAAACTCAAATCTATATGAACAACGCTATCGCTAAACTACTCTCGCAAACCTATGAGATAGAGGGACTTCTGCTCGTTGTCGACAAGCACGGCTCCGACACTCCCGACATGGTTTTCGACATGATTCGCGACAAGGCCAGCCAACTGCACAACATGGTTCAACTACTCGAGAAACCGGCGGCACCGGCCGTTCAGCCGATTCCTGAACCGATTCCCGAACCGACTCCCGAGCCCGAACCCGACGACTCACTGCCTGCCGACGACTACGATAAGGAAGACACTTGGCAACACGACAACGGCGAGGAATTCAAGGAAATTCTGGGAGGGTTCAACTACGAGGAGCCGGTCCATACACCCATCCATCAAGACGCAGCCGAATCGGCCACGGAAGAAGCCCCTGCTGCCATAGATGATGACGAAGAGGAGCAACCGCCCGTCTTCATCAAGATGAAACAAGACGAGGATGGCGAAGAACAGGACGAGGTGCGCATCGACGAACAGCTGCAACGCAATTTATCCAAGAACCTGCGCAAAGCCTTCACACTGAACGACCATTTCCGTTTTCGCCGAGAACTTTTTGCCAATAGCGAAGCCGAACTGAACGACACTCTGAACCTCATTGAGACGATGCAGTCCTACGATGAGGCCGAAGAATATTTCTACAACGACATGGGCTGGGATGCCGAGAACGAAGATGTGGCTGAATTTATGGCTATCATCAAGAAACATTTCCTCTAATTGCCACAGCGGCCATCGCCACAATTAAACAACCTTCTATGGCAGGAAAGCTCTACATAGTGCCCACGCCCGTCGGCAACCTCGACGACATGACGCCGCGAGCCATCCATGTGCTCAAAAGCGCCGACCTGGTGCTGGCTGAAGACACCCGCACGAGTAGCGTGCTGATGAAGCACTTCGGCATTGACACACCCATGCGCAGTCATCACAAGTTCAACGAGCACGGCACCCTGTCGCCCATCATCGACCAACTGCAAGCAGGCAACACCATCGCCCTGGTGAGCGATGCCGGTACTCCCGCCATCAGCGACCCCGGATTCTTGCTGTCACGCGCTTGCCGCGAACACGGCATTGAGGTCGAAACCCTACCCGGCGCCACCGCCTTTGTGCCCGCACTGGTCAACTCGGGACTACCCTGCGAGCGATTCACTTTCGAGGGCTTTCTACCCCAAAAGAAAGGACGCGCCACACGCCTTGAGGCACTGACTCACGAGACCCGCACCATGATATTCTACGAGTCGCCGCTGCGTCTGGTCAAGACCTTGCAACAATTGTGCGAGGCTTTTGGCCCCGACCGCGACGCCTCGGTGAGCCGCGAAATCTCAAAAGTGCACAACACCACGCACAACGGCACCCTGCACGAACTCTTCCTCTACTTCAACGACAACCCGCCTCGCGGCGAAATTGTCTTGGTGGTCGCCGGCTGTCCGGAGACTAAAAACAAAGTCGACAAATACGCTCAATTTAAGAACAAACACACTAAAACTCAAGAATATGAAAAAGATTAGTATTGCTCTCATCATGGTCACTGTGCTTAGTGTCATGATAGGAAGTTGCAAGAAAGACAACGCAGCCGACGGTCAACGCACCAACGAAGACTCGCTGCTCAACATCGCTCTCAACGACTCGCTCGCCACCGTGCGCGCCGAGAAAGACTCACTCGCCGTGCTCATGACCGAAGTGAGCGACGGCATGAACGAAATCATGGATATGCAGCAACTCATCTCCGCTGCCAATCTTGACATCGAAACCCGAGACCGCAAGGCCGAGATTCGCAACAACATCGAGGCAATTAAAAGGGCCATCGATTTGCGCCAAAAACGCCTGTTGCAACTCGAAGACCGACTGCGCCAGTCAGTTACCTACACCGACGAAATGAAGCACAGCATCGAGAGTCTGAAGAAGCAACTCACCAAGCAGCAGGGCATTATTGAGGACCTCACGGCCAAACTCGCAGCTGCCAATGTCACCATCACGAACCTCAACACCCGTGTTGACTCGCTCAAGACCGAGAACAAAGTGGTGACACAAGAGAAAATCAGAGCACAAGAAGAGTCTACCCGACTCACCGCCGAGGTCAACAACCTGAACGAATGCTTCTATGTGGTGGGGACCAAGAAGGAACTCAAGCAGCAAAAGATTATTGAAACAGGGTTCCTGCGCAAGACCAAGGTGATGGAAGGCGACTACACCAAGTCCTACTTCACCAAGGCCGACAAGCGCACGCTGAACACCATCGCCCTGCATAGCAAAAAGGCACAAGTGATGTCGAAACATCCGGCGGGTTCCTACTCAATTGAAGAAGCCGGCGGCCAAAAGGTGCTCCACATACTTGACCCCAACAAGTTCTGGGAATTGTCAAACTACCTTGTAGTAAAAATTGACTAACCAACTTAGGCATGAGCGGTAGGGAGTGTGATTCCTGCCGCTTTTCACACAATAGCATCGATGAAAATCGTTATCGCCACCGACAAGTTCAAGGGTTCAGCCACCGGCAGCGAAGTGGCCTTGGCCACACTGCGCGGCATTCAAGCCGTCATGCCTGAGGCTCATGTGGTCAGCGTACCTGTTGCCGACGGAGGCGAGGGCACCCTTCAGGCACTCGCTGCCGCCATGCCGCAACTGCGCTCCATGCATTGCGAGGTAGCGGCGCCACTGCCGCAACTCCCGCCGGTGGAGGCTCATTATCTGCTTGACGACGAGCGACACACAGCTTACATTGAACTTGCCACTGCCAGTGGCCTCACACTGGTGCCTGAGCACTTGCGTGACCCGCTCAAGACATCGACCCTGGGCACCGGAGTGATGATTCTTGATGCCATCAATCATGGTGCACGGCACATTGTGCTGGGCATCGGAGGCAGTGCCACTAACGACTGCGCCACGGGCATCCTCGCTTCGCTGGGCTTTGAGTTCCTTGATGCTGACGGTGCTCTCGTCTATCCTTGCGGAGGTGACTTAAGCCACATAGCCCACGTGGACGATAGCGGGGTGAGCCAAGCAGTGAAAGACACTCAATTCACTATCATCTGCGATGTCGACAACCCACTCTATGGCGACAACGGTGCCGCTCACGTCTATGGTCCGCAAAAAGGCGCCTCACCCGCTCAGGTTGAAGAGCTCGACCAGGGTTTGAGGCATTTTGCCACGCTCATGCCCGACGGCATTGCTACCACCTCGGGAGCCGGAGCCGCCGGCGGCGTGGGAGCCGGACTCATGGCCTTCCTGAATGCCACACTCTCACCAGGCATTGACGCGGTGCTCGACTGTATGCAGTTTGACCGCATCATTAGCGATGCCGACCTCATCATCACCGGCGAGGGCCGAATCGATGGTCAGACGGCAATGGGTAAGACCGCGGCCGGTGTGTTGCGTGCCGGCCGCAAGCACGGCATACCCGTAGTGGCCATTTGTGGCGCACTCGCTGCCGATGCTCGGGTCGATGAGATGGCTTTCGACGGCATCTTCTCCATCATTCAGCAGCCTTGCACGCTTGAGCAGGCCATGGACACTGCCACCTGCCTGCGTAATGTGGAGGCTACCGTGAAGCAAATCATGAAACTTTTCTTGTCACAACATAAACTATAATCTATGAAGCGTTTCATCATCTCTTTTGTCACCTTGTTTCTCGCCATAGGCAGCTTTGCGCAAACCGGCGATGTGACCGAAGCCCAAAATCTCGCCCGCAGACTCTCGCCCAGACTGGCTGAGAAAGTCATTTTCCAAAAAATCAAATCGCCCAAAAAGGGGTGCGATGTCTTTACAATCCGGAACAAGGGCGACAAGGTACTCATAGGCGGCAACAATGCCAACTCCATGGCGGTGGGCCTGAATCGCTACCTCAAGCAATATTGCCACACCACCGTATCGTGGTATGCCGACATTGCCGTTGACCTGCACGACACACTGCCTTCGATTGACGCTAACGAGACCGTCACATCGCGCGTGCCACAACGCTTCTTTCTGAACTACTGCACCTATGGCTACACCATGCCCTTTTGGGACTGGAACGACTGGGAGCGATTCATCGACTGGATGGCGCTCAACGGCATCAATATGCCACTCGCCATCACCGGGCAGGAAGCCGTGTGGTACAATGTGTGGACCCGCATGGGCATGACCGACGAGGAGGTGCGCGGCTACTTTACCGGACCCGTCTACCTGCCCTGGCACCGCATGGCCAACATCGACGGCTGGTGCGGACCGCTACCCAAGGAGTGGCTCGACGGCCAAACCGTCTTGCAACAGCAAATCTTAGCCCGCGAGCGTGCCTTGAATATGCGTCCGGTGCTACCGGGATTCGCAGGGCATGTGCCGAGTAAACTCCGCACCCTCTTCCCCAATGCCGACATCAAGCCGCTGAGCACTTGGGACGAGTTCGAGCCACAATACCGCACCTTCTTCCTCAACAGCGAGGATCCGCTCTATGCCAAAATTCAAAAACTCTTCATTGAAGAGCAGACCAAACTCTTCGGCACCGACCACATTTATGGCATTGACCCATTCAACGAGATGGACCCGCCGAGTTTTGAGCCCGAGTACCTCAACAAGGTATCGAAACACATCTACGAAAGCCTCAAAGCGGTGGACCCCAAGGCCGAATGGCTGCAAATGGGCTGGTTCCTCTACTACCAGCGCAAGGACTACACCCCCGAGCGCGCCCGTGCCATGCTCACCGGTGTGCCTCAAGGCAAGATGACTATGCTCGACTACTACTGCGAGTTCAAAGAGATGTGGCGCGACCTGGACGGTTTCTTCGGGCAGCCCTACATTTGGTGCTACCTGGGCAACTTTGGCGGCAACTCGCCCATTCAGGGCAATGTGAAGAAGGCGGGCGAGAAACTCGAGGCTGCCCTCAAAGAGGGCGGCAAGAACCTGGTGGGCATCGGCTCTACCCTCGAAGGCCTCGAAGTGCAGCAAATGCCCTATGAGTACATCTTCGACAAGGCTTGGGACCTGCGGCAAACCGACGAGCAATTCCTTGACCAACTCGCCGCACGCCATGCCGGGACTCCCTCAACGCAAGCACGGCAAGCTTGGGACATCCTGTTCAATCAAGTACTTGACATCCGCCCCACCACCTTTGTGGGACCGCTACCGGTGTCCTACCCCATGCTGAACAAGGAAGCCAAGCGCTCTGCCATCAAGTATAATCCCGAAACGCTATACCGCGCCTGGAACCTCTTGCTCGACCAGACTTCGGTGAACACCGACGCCATGACTATTGACCTGGTGTGGACCGGCCGACAACTCATTGGCGACCTATTCTACTACGAGAAGCAGCAATTTGACAGCGCCATGCAGCAGCACGACCTTGCCGCCATGAAACAACGCGCCACACTCATGCAGGAGATTCTGCGCGACCTCGATGTGCTCAATGCGGCTCACCCGTTCTGCACCATCGGCAAGTGGATTGAGCAGGCACGAGACCTGGGTCAAGCGCCCGAGGTCAAGAACTACTACGAAATGAACGCACGCCGGCTCATCACCACCTGGGGCGGCGACCTCAACGACTACGCCTGCCGCAACTGGAGCGGACTCATGGGTGACTACTACGCCAAGCGTTGGCAATTCTACATCGACGAGGCCTTCCGCTCTGTCATGACGGGCGAGGAATTTAACGACAAGGCGCGGCGTGAAAAGACCGGCGAACTGCAGAACACATTCGCCATCTCCACCCATCCCGTGCAGCAACCTCAGTGCTATGATGTGCTCGGATTCTCGCAAATGCTTCTGAAAAAGTATGCCGCCGAACTGGCCACCTTCAGCAACTGGTACAAACAGCAACAGCTCTATCAATAACCTTATAAACATACTCTTATCACTATGAACGATTTTTCAATTCTGAAACCCGGCATTCCTGTAGCACTGTGCAGCGACCACGCCGGACTCGACACCAAACTCGCCGTAATCGATTATCTCAAAGAACAAGGCATTGAATACAAGGACTTCGGAACTTACACCCCTGATAGTTGCGATTATCCCGACTTTGCCCACCTGTGCGCCAATGCCGTTGAGAGCGGCGAGTGCTACCCGGGCATTGCCGTGTGCGGTAGCGGTGAGGGCATCAACATGACGCTGAACAAGCATCAGGGCATTCGCTCGGCACTGTGCTGGATTCCCGAGATTGCACAACTGGCACGCCAGCATAACGATGCCAACGTCATCGCCATGCCCGGCCGTTTCGTGAGCCATGAAGAGGCCATTGAGATGGTCAAGACCTTCCTCGCCACCCCCTTCGAGGGCGGTCGTCACCAGCGCCGAATAGACAAGATTCCCGTTCAGCAACCCGAGTGACTTGACTCACTAATATAAAAAGAGGGAGCCTTGATGGCCCCCTCTTTTTAACCCAATTCGGTCATTAGGATTGGGTTTATTTTTTCTTATTCTTCTTTTTCCGTCGTTTCTCGTAGAGCGGGTTGGGCCGGTGCAGCACAAACTCGCTATAGTAGGAGATGATGAGCGTGGTGAGCGGCAATGCCACTATCAGTCCCACAAAGCCCAGCACATAACTCCAAATTGACAGTGCCAGGAACACGATAGCAGGTCGTAGACCCATCTGCTGACGCATGATGAGCGGTATCAGCACCAGATCTTGAATCAGCTGGCAAATGCAATAGGCGGCAAAGGTCCACCACCACAGTGGCCAGAAAGGCGCTCCCGTGGCAACCGATGCCACAAGACATAGGAACGCTGCCACCGGCAACGAGATGAGTTGCAGATAAGGCACCATATTGAGCACACCTATCGACAGGCCGAAGACCACCGCCATAGGCAACCCAATGATATAGAACTCAATGGCAAAGATGATGCCCACAAACAGCGACACCAGTGCCTGACCGCGGAAGTAGCGGCTCATGGTTCCGGTCACATCGTTCATGATGCGCAGGGCTGTGCGACGATAGCGGGGCGGGATGGCAGCCTTGAAGCCGCGCGTGATTTTGTCGTAGTCTATCATCACGAAGAACATATAGAGCAACGCGAGCAGCCAAGCCACCACTGTGACAATCATCTTGAGCGTGCCACCCAGGAATGACCAAGTACCTGACACCACCTGATTGAAGATGTCAACCCACTGTTCTTGCGTGAATAGGCTCTTGATATAGTCTATGTTCAAGTAATCGTTGATAAACTGCGTAATCTCAACCGGAATCTCCCGACCGCGCAACTCGGCCTGCGCATAGGCCGACAGCATCTCACTCATCTCGCCTACTTCCTGCGCTAAATAAGGAAATAGATATTTCACTATTAGGAATATCGCACCGAAGAACACAACCAACGTGAGTAATGACGGAATAATACGGTTCTTCATGAACAGAATTTTCCGGAAGAACTCCACAATGGGGTTGAGCATATAAGCCAACACGCACCCCACCAGGAAAGGCAGCAAAACACTGCTCAGATAATTAATCAGATAGATAGCCACCGCAATACACACCAGTGCTATCACCAAGCGCACCACGCGGTCCAAGTCATATTTTTTTGATTCAGTCGCTGCTTCCATTGTCGGTTAATAGTTTTGATATTCAATCGCAAATTTAGATATAATTCGGGAATTTTATCTACATTTGTAGAAAAATATCATCATGTCATCGTTCACTCCCCACTCCAAACCCACACTTGTGGTTGTCACCGGCCCCACAGCTTCAGGCAAGACGGGTGCCGCCATTGCGCTGGCGCAGCGATTGGGGTGTGAGATTATCAACGCCGACTCCAGGCAGATTTTCAAGGAGATACCCATTTGCACCGCGGCACCCACCGCGGCCGAGCAAGCGCTCGTCAAACACCATTTTGTAGCCACCAAAAGCATTCACGACTACTACAGTGCCTCGCAGTTCGAGACCGATGTCATGGCGCTCTTGCCCTTGTTTTGGAGCCGTGGCGACTATGCCGTGATGTGCGGAGGCTCGATGCTCTATGTCGATGCGGTGTGCCGTGGCATTGACGAGATGCCCGACATCTTGCCCGAGGTGCGCGCCGCCGTCAAGCAGCAATTGGAACAAGAAGGCCTGCAACCGCTGCTTGATGAACTGCGACGACTTGACCCCGAGTACTATGCCATTGTCGACAAGCAGAACACCAAGCGGGTGGCCCACGCCGTGGAGATTTGCCGTCAGACGGGTGTCACCTACACCTCGTTGCGCACCGGCACCGTCAAACAGCGACCCTTCAACATTGTCAAGGTGGGAATCGGCATGGACCGCCCTACCCTGTTCGACCGCATCAACCGCCGTGTTGACATGATGATGGAGCAGGGTCTGGAGCAAGAGGCTCGTAGCGTCTACCACCTGCGACATTTGAACGCCCTCAACACCGTGGGTATGAAAGAAATGTTTGCCTACTTCGACGGCACGATGGACTTCATCACCGCTCGTGAGCGCATCAAGAAGAATACACGCGTCTATGCCAAGAAACAACTCACCTGGCTTGTGCGCGACCCTGACATTCACTGGCTCACCGCCGAACAAATTGCCGCACTTGACCCTGTTACACTTCTTTAACTGCAGGGATTTGGGCAGTTCGCATTTATTCAGTAATTTTGCAATCTTAAAACGTAGAAAACAACTATTTTAAATCAATAAATAACATTTTCAACATGAAATTACTTGAAGGAAAAGTCGCCCTCGTGACCGGTGCCGCCCGTGGCATTGGCAAGGCGATTGCACTCAAATTTGCCGCTGAAGGCGCCGACATCGCTTTCACCGACCTCGTTATCGACGAAAATGGCAAGCAGACCGAAAACGAAATCGCAGCCCTCGGCGTTAAGGCTAAAGGCTATGCCAGCAACGCAGCCGACTTTGCTCAAACCGAGCAGGTTGTGGCTCAAATCAAAGAGGAATTCGGCCATATCGACATCCTCGTCAACAATGCCGGTATCACTAAGGATTCACTGATGATGCGCATGACTGAGCAGCAGTGGGATGCCGTGATTGCCGTGAACCTCAAGTCGGCATTCAACTTCATCCACGCCCTGGTGCCCATCATGATGCGCCAGCGTGGCGGCTCCATCATCAACATGGCCAGCGTAGTGGGTGTTCACGGCAACGCCGGACAGGCCAACTATGCCGCTTCCAAGGCCGGACTCATCGCCCTGGCTAAGAGTGTAGGTCAAGAAATGGGTAGCCGCGGCATTCGTGCCAACGCCATTGCTCCGGGTTTCATCGACACTGCCATGACGCAGGCCCTGCCCGACGAGATTCGCAAAGAGTGGATTCAGAGAATTCCGCTGCGCCGTGGCGGTACTGTTGAGGACATCGCCAATGTTGCCACCTTCCTCGCCAGCGACCTCTCGAGCTATGTGACCGGCCAAGTGATTCAAGTGGACGGCGGTATGAACATGTAACACACCCTATCCTCGTGCCGTCCATAACGGCACCGGGCATCAAAACAAAAACAATAGTGGCGGGCTCAAACGAGTCTGCCACCGTTTTTTCACTTATCGGTCATTTGGTCGAATAGAGTTGTCTTTTCACAAGAACCCGAACAGAATCAGAAGAAGTAGGCCGCACTGATGGTCCAGCACTTGTCTCGGCCTGTCACATTGCGCGCATCGGGATTGATGCCCACATACTCAAATGCCTTGGTCATGCCGGCCGAATAGTTCACGCCCACTTGCAAGTGGTTGAACAACTCCACACCGGCGCCAAAGTCAAATGCGACCGAAAGCGACTTGTTCTTGAACGAATTGCTCGGGTCCTTATCACTTGTCAGGAAGGCAAAATCAGGCCCAGCATACACAAAGGGGACGACAACGCGATTCAAGCCCAAAATGTTAAACTTGTATTTGGCATGAACCGGGATCTCAATGTAGTTACGCTTGTAGGTGCGATCCTGGTCGTCATAGACATAGATATCACCGGCGCGATGTGTGTAGAGTGCCGAAGCGTCAAAGGCCAGTCCAATGACTGGTATTTCCAGTTCAGCAGTAACACCCACGCTGTATCCCAAATAATTATCGGATTTGAGCAAGTCGCGGTTAAACTTCATCTTGTTGATGCCTAATCCTGCCCTCACACCAGCACGGAAGCTGGCTTGGGCAGTACACGGTATCAAGGAGAGCAGCAGAGCTGCAAACAGTATTTTCTTCAACGTCTTCATGATGATGTCACTTGATTAGCAAGTGCAAATCTAACAAAAAAAACGCTAAAGATAAAATTTTACGCCTCAATGAGGCCGTTTTTTTGACAATCAGTAAAAAATAACTAACTTCGCCCAACAAAAACATAAACAATCATGACAGCCGAACGCAAACTTTTCACTCGCCGATACATCTTCGTACTCATTGCCACGCTTATTGCCGTAGTGTGCTTCTTCGTTTTTCGTCCGAAACCTGTGAAGACATTCACACTGAGCGGTGTGGTGTGGACCACTGACTACCACATCACCTATCAGGGGCGCGAGGACCTGAACGACTCGGTGCAGGCCATATTCAACGCGGTCGATGCCAGCGCGTCGGTCTACAACAAGCAATCACTCATCACCGCCATCAACGACAACCGCGAGCAAACGGTTAACCCTTGCTTGGAACAACTGTACAAGGCATCGCTGGCAGTGCACAAAGCGTCGGGCAAGCGTTTCGATCCCACCGTCATGCCGCTGGTCAATGCCTGGGGGTTCGGCTTCAAGTCAGGCAAAATGCCCAATGACGCACAAATCGACAGCATTTTGCAGTTTGTAGGGTTGGGCAAAACACATCTATCAGGCAACAAACTCACCAAAGATGACCCCCGCACGCAGTTCGACTTCAGTTCCATTGCCAAGGGCTATGCCTGCGACCTCGTGGGAATGATGCTGCAACGCCACGGAGTTACTAACTACATGGTAGAAATTGGTGGCGAAGTTGTGGTGCACGGCAAGAGTATGCGTGGCGGCAACTGGAATATCTCAGTCGATATGCCGGTCGCTGACCCTAACGGCACGAGCCATGAGGCAGCATTGACCCTGTCGCTCACCGATGCCGCTGTGGCTACCAGCGGCAACTATCGCAAATTCAAGGAGGTTGACGGCAAGCGCATTTCACACATCGTGAACCCGCTCACCGGCAAGAGCGAGCAGAGTTCACTGCTGAGCGTCACCATTGTGGCACCCGACTGCATGACCGCCGATGCTTGGGCTACCGCCTGCATGGTCATGGGTACTGAACAGGTCAAGCAACAGTTTGAACAAGAAAAGAAGATGGGCGTCATGACCATTTCGTCAACGCCCACCGGTAACTATGAAGTGTGGAGTAATGCCGCATTTGCCGCTCTCGTGCAGCAAAACGCTCAATCCAAGTAGTGCAAAACTGTATAGTTCTAAACTTACAAGAGAGGTTAGCCAAGCAGCATGTTCACCAGCATGGTGACATCGCTCACATTGATTGAACCGTTTTCGTCAACATCGCCAAACTTGCTCGATGGTGCCAAGCCCAACAGCATATTGACCAGTGCAGTAACATCGCTCACATTCACTTGCCCGTCCAAGTTCACATCGCCGGGTTTAATCTTTGTGCCAAGCAACAGCGTCACCATAAACGACACATCTGAGCTATTTACTCGTCCGTCGCCGTCCACATCGGCAAGCGCGGCATTCATAGGTTCAACCCCCAGGAGCATATTCACCAGAATACCAAGGTCGGTCACATTCAGGATGCCATCTCCATTCATGTCGCCGTCCAGGCGCACATCAATGAATTGCGTTGTGAGTTCGTCGGGAGCCTGGCTACGCTCAATGTCGGCGCACAGATAGGCTTGCGTCAAGTTCAAATAGACTCCCGTATCAGGCACCTTGCGCCACTTCGCTGTCGAACGGCTCATCGTGTAGTAGGTAACACTTTGATCATCGGGCTGATAAATCTTTTCTGTAGCCTTATTAATCCCATGCAGATAGGCATCAGGAGTGAAGGGGGACGTGAATCGATAGCGATCGCACCTGGCAGTGCGGTCGAGGGCAGTGACACGATAGATGATACAATCGCCTTCAAGCCGCTTGTCTCCATACAGATAGCGCACCTGCTCAACAACAACGCGGCCTTGCTGCTTGTCAATATTCTTGACTTTATAGGCCTTGAATCCCGCCACATTCACAAACGACGGATTCAGTTCGGTCCTGACGCACAAGGTATTGTACTGGAAGTCATCATGAACCAGCAGATTGAAGTTCGACGGGTAATAGGCTTTCAAGGCTTCAACCCCTGCCAACTGTCTGAAAAGCGCCTCCTGTACATAAATTCTGATACGGCTAAACAGGCCATAGAATGCAGTGGGGGCCATCAAGGGCGGATTAACTGTCCATATCGACAAGTTCAATAGCGACGAGCACTGTTCAAACGCATGCTCACCGATGGTCTCAACCTTAGCCTTGATGTCAAAGTCCACGATTGAACTGTTGCTGTAGAAAGCATAGTTGCCAATAGACTTGGTGTTCTCGGGCATATCAAATCGGCGCAGCAAGGGGCACTCCGCAAAAGCGCTATCCTGAAACACAACTGAGAGATTATTATCAGGCTCACAATTCACCTCAGTCAGCTGGCGGCATGAGGCGAAACACTGGCTGCCTATAGTTTCCAGCGTTGACGGAATGGTAAACCGTGTGAATCCTGCGTTGAAGAACGTGCGCGACGGGAGCATGCTGATTCCTTCCGGAAATGTCACGCTATTTAGCGCCACACAATTGGCAAAGATGCCATTTCCCAATTCCGGCAACTCAGCACCACCGGCCTCAAAATCAACACTTTCCATCTCGTAATTCTGTGCAAAAGCTCCCTGCCCTATATGCTTCAAGCCTTTGGGCAGAGTAAGGCTCTCAAGATTACAATTCCAGAAAGCGGCATTGCCAATGGACACCACGCGAGCCGGTAGCCCCACAAAGTAGAGAGAGCGGCAATTCATAAATGCCGAGTCGGCTATCACCAACTCAGCATCGCCGGGAGCTTGCAGGCGAGCCATTGACAGCGATGTGTTCATGAACGAACGGCTACCGATGCGACGCAAGGCCGGCGATATGGTGAGCGTATAAACTTGCGAGCCGGCAAATGCTCCGTCGGCCACCGCCGTCACTTGATAGGTTATACCGCCATTTTCAACCGTTGGCGGAATAGCAACATCGTTGATTGACTGATAAACACCGTCAGGCGATGGAGCAACCTCAACCTCAGTCGACGATGTGGTGCGATAATACAAACCATTGACACTGAAGGTAACAGCCGATGCTATCGAAACACTTGCCATCAGTGTTATTGCTATGGTCAGCAATCTATTGAATTTCATGTGCAAATATTTAATATTTTGTAGAAAAGAGGTGATATTAGTCTTGTTGCAGTGCATGGGCAAGGTGACAACATCACAGTAGCATACCGGCTGCCACTTGTTGCGCCGCTTCATCGCCCAGAGTCATGCGCACGATGGTCAAGGCAAACTCCCATGCCGCAGCGGGACCCTTACCGGTCACAACATTGCCGCTCGTCACCACGAGGTCTTGCAACGGCGTGGCGCAGTTGAGCGTGGCATCCATGCCCGGGTAGCACACTGCCGCATGATTCTGAAGCAAGCCCAAGGGTCCGAGCACAATTGAGGGCGAAGCGCAAATGGCCGCGATATTGCCGCCTTGCGCATAGTGCGACTTGAGCAACCGGCACAGCGGCTCACAATTGCGCAGATTGGTAGCACCGGGCATTCCTCCCGGCAAGATGAGCCACTGAGCATCGCTAAAGTCCACTTCGTCAATGAGTGCATCGGCCTCTACGGGCACGCCATGAGCACCGGTCACAAGCGTATCGTCGTGTACTGAAACCGTCACAACATTCATTCCCGCACGACGCAACACGTCAACCGAACTCAAGGCCTCGATTTCCTCAAAGCCGTCAGCAAAAAAGATATAAGCAGTATTCATAGTTTTTCTTTTATAAATATAAATAATTAGCATTAATATAAAGTGCGAAATTATGCATTATTTTTCAATAAACCAAGAAATACCTCAAAGTTTATTCTGCTTTCGTTTTGCCAATCGCCATAAAGGCCGTAACTTTGCAACACCTTTTGAACCCATTGTTAGGCATGACTTTCAACAGACAGCACATAGGGTTTTTATTCGTATTGGCTGTAATCGCACTGATGCAGCTCGCCGGTTCATGCTCGTCGACCAAGCACGTGCCTGATGGCCAATTCCTGCTCGACGATGTCACCATTCAAATCATGGACAAGGAGAACCAGAACGAGGACATCAGCACCGCCGAACTGGTCAACTACCTGCGACAGACCGAGAACCACAAGGTGCTGGGCGGGCTCAAACTGCAACTTGCCCTGTACAACATCTCGGGCAAGGATTCCACCAAGTGGTTCAACCGCTGGGTGCAACGCCTGGGCACGCCTCCTGTCATCTACGACTCCACACTCACCGATGCCAGCGTCAATCAATTGTCGCGAGCCTTGTCGAACAAGGGCTACATGAACAATCAAGTAACCAGCATCGTTGACCGCAACCCCAAGCAAAAGAAGGTCAAGGTCAAGTATGAAATCAAACTGAACCAGCCCTACTACGTCCGGTCCATCACCTACAACATCCCTGACGACACCCTGCGCAGCATTATTCTTGCCGACACCACCCTGTTTCCCATCAGGCAAAACTCCACCTTCGACCACAACAAACTCGATGCCGAGCGAGTCATCATCACCGAGCAGTTGCGCAACCATGGCTACTTCGCCTTTAACAAGGAGTATATCACCTTCATAGCCGACACTGCGGCCGGCTCGCGCGCCGTTGACCTCACGCTCAACACGGCTCCACCGCGACCGCTCAAGCGCCTTGAGGGCTACACCACACACCGCCCGTTCTATGTGCGCAATGTCACCTTTGTGACCAACTACGATCCAGTCACCATGCAGAACAACGAGTATCACGGCGACACAACTCGCTATCAGAACATCACCGTGATTCACGACAAGGAGGACTTCTTGCGGCACAGTGTGCTCGACGAGTGCTGCTACATTGAACCGGGGCAGCTCTACAATGCCGGCGATGTGGACAAGACCTATAGGGCACTGGGACGACTGGGCATCGTCAAGTTCATTGACATCAACTCGCAACTGGTGGGCGAGTATGACGACAAAATCTGGATTGACACCTACGTCCTGCTCACTCGCGACAAGCGACAGTCCATCGCTTTCTCGCTCGAAGGCACCAACTCCGAGGGCGACCTGGGATTCGGCGTGGGAGTGGACTACTCGCATCACAACCTGCTGCGAGGTGCCGAGGTGCTCAACACCAAGTTCAAGGTCAGTTACGAGAGCATCTCGGGTAACCTGAACGGACTCATCAACAACAACTACTCGGAGTATGCCGCCGAGGTGGGCATCACTTTCCCCAAATTCAAGGCACCCTTCCTCAAAAAATCGTTCAAGCAACGCATCCAGGCTTCCACCGAGTTCCATACCAACTTCAACTATCAAGCCCGTCCCGAGTACACCCGAATCATTGCCGGTGCCGGATGGAAATATGTGTGGCGCGAGCAAGCGTCAATGAATCGCCACACTTTCAACCTCATTGACCTGAACTATGTGTACCTGCCTCACAGCAAGTCGAACTTCCTGGACAGTATTAGCAATCCGCTACTGCGCTACAGCTATGAGGACCACTTCATCATGCGCATGGGCTATAATTTCTATCACACCAACAAGCGCGAGGTTTCTCCGCTCAAAGCCTACCAGCAAGAAAACATCTACACCGTTCGCGCTTCGGCCGAGACGGCAGGTAACTTGCTCTATGCCATCTCCAAGGTGACCAACCAGAAACATGACGAGGACGACGCCTACAAGGTGTTCGGCATTCGCTATTCACAATACCTCAAGTTGGAGGGCGACTACGCCTTCACACACTACTTTAACGCACGCAACTCCATCGCTGTGCACGCCGGTCTGGGTGTGGCCGTGCCCTACGGCAACTCGTCGGTTCTTCCCTTTGAGAAACGATTCTATGCCGGTGGCGCTAACGGTGTGCGAGGTTGGAGCGTACGCTCGCTGGGGCCGGGCAGTTTCAATGGCAAGAACACGCAGAACAATTTCATTTACCAGTGCGGTGACATTCGTTTTGATGCCAGTGTGGAGTATAGGGCCAAACTCTTCTGGGTAATTGAATTGGGCGCGTTCATTGACGCGGGCAACATCTGGACCATCAGGGACTATCCCACCCAGCCCGGTGGCGTATTCAAGTTCGACAAGTTCTTTGAGCAAATCGCCTTGTCCTATGGCTTGGGATTGCGCATGGACTTCACCTACTTCCTGCTCAGACTCGATATGGGCATGAAAGCGCACAATCCCGCATCAGGCCAAGACCATTGGCCGCTGGTCAACCCCAAGTTCAAGCGAGATGCCGAATTCCACTTCTCAGTAGGTTACCCGTTCTAACTAATTAACTAACAAAGTTTTCAACAATGAAAAAACTTGTCATATTCGACCTCGACGGAACACTCCTCAACACGATTGAGGACCTGGCGCAAGCCGCTAACTATGCGCTCGAGAAAAACGAGTTCGCCACCCACAGTATGGCTTCCTACCCATTCTTTGTGGGCAATGGGGTGAAGCGACTGATTACAAGGGTGCTACCCGAGGACCATCGCGACGAGGAAACCGTCAACCGGTTGCTCAAGGACTTCAAGGAATACTACGACGAACACTGCACGCAGTACACACGCCCCTACGATGGTATGCCCGAGTTACTCATGGACCTGCACGAAATGGGTGTGCGCATGGCCGTGGCAAGCAATAAGTATCAGCATGCCGTCGACAAAATCATTGGGCACTACTTCCCCGACATCAACTTTGTGGCCATTGAGGGACAGCGCGAGGGCATGAACATCAAGCCCGACCCGTCAATCGTGTTCTCAATTCTTGCCAAAGCGCAGATGCCCAAGGCCGATACACTCTATGTGGGCGACTCGGGCGTGGACATGGAAACCGCACGACGGGCATGCGTCGACTCTGTGGGGGTCACTTGGGGCTTCAGGCCGCAAAAGGAACTCAATGAGTACCATGCCAACTGCATCGTCAACCGGCCGCTGGACATCCTCGACGTGGTTGAAAACGGAATAAGACTCGATTAACATCATTACTTAATCGCATAAAACACTTAAATCAACCTTCTCACATTTATCATGGACTGGATATTGGACTTATTTACCGGCAACGGAGTGGCGCACTCCATTTTTATCTACTCTCTCGTCATTGCCGCAGGTGTGATTCTGGGCAAAGTCAAGATTTTCGGCATCTCGCTCGGTGCCACCTTCGTGCTCTTCGTAGGACTGCTCGCGGGGCATCTGGGCTGTGAGATTGATCCGGGCACGCTCAAGTTCATCCAAGAGTTCGGCCTCATACTGTTCATCTTCTCCATAGGCTTGCAGGTGGGACCGTCTTTCTTCTCTTCGTTCAAGCACGGCGGACTCACCCTCAACGTGCTCGCCATAGCCATCATCGCGCTCAACATCATCGTCGCGCTGGCCATCTTCATTGTCGACCCGTCGCTCAAAGCGCACGAACTGGTGGGTATACTGTCAGGTGCGGTCACTAACACACCGGGACTGGGTGCTGCACAACAGACACTCATTGAGACGCAGCCGGGCGGTGCCACCGCTATGAACGAGGCTATGTCCATGGGCTATGCCGCTGCCTATCCGCTGGGTGTGGTGGGCATCATCCTGTCGATGATTGTCGTCAAGTCGGTGTTCAAAATTGGCGTTGACAAGGAGGCCAGCGAGATTGAAGACGAAAAGACTAACTCACAACTGCAACCGCACATCGTCACCTATAAAGTGACCAACAAACTCATCATTGGTAGTACCATTCACCACCTGCATCAAATCATTGACCACAACTTCGTGATTTCGCGCATTCGCAAGAGCGATGGTCATGTGCACATTCCCGTGAGCGACACCATCATTGATGAGGGCGACCTGCTGCTGGTGGTCATGAGCCAGCAAGACGAGGAAATGTTCGATGCCGTGCTCGGCCCCCACGAGGAAATGGACTGGAAGGGCGACCCCGACCCTGTCACCGCACGACGCATCGTCGTCACCAAGAGCGAACTCTCCGGGCGCAAACTCGGCTCAATGCGGCTGCGCATGGGCTATAAACTCAATGTTACCCGAGTGCACCGCGCCGGTCTCGACCTGCTGGCAAGCCCCAACCTCGCATTACAAGTGGGCGACCGACTCACCGTGGTGGGCAACATCAACGACATCAACCGCCTCGCCGACAAGATGGGTAACTCGGTCAAGACACTCGACCACCCCAATATCTTCACCATGTTCATAGGCATCGTGCTCGGCATCATCTTGGGCAGCATACCTCTGCTCTTGCCCGGCATGAGTGTGCCCATGAAACTGGGGCTCGCCGGCGGACCTCTCATTGTCGCCATCTTGCAGGGACGCTATGGCTACAAACTCAAACTCATCACTTACAGTAGCAGTAGCGCAAACCTCATGTTGCGGGAATTGGGCATCTGTCTCTTCCTCGCATCAGTAGGATTAGCTGCCGGTGGCAACTTTGCGGCTACGGTGTTCAATGCCACAGGTGCCAAGTGGGTGCTCTATGGTTTCCTCATTACCTTCCTGCCGCTCATCATCGTGGGACTCATTGGCCGCGGCAAGCATAAAATCAATTACTGCACGCTCATGGGACTCATTGCCGGCTCCAACACCGACCCGCCCGCACTCGCCTATGCCAACAAGACGGCTAATAACGATGCACCGGCGGTGGCCTACTCCACCGTTTACCCGCTCACCATGTTCCTGCGAGTTATCACCGCGCAGATCCTGGTCCTCGCGCTCACATGAGGCTCTGACAAGTAACGATACAAATCTACCTTACTATCACCTTGCGGCACCTTCGCGCACCAGTGGCACATACTCATATTCCTGTGCCTGAGCTGCAGTGATGCTCATGAGCATCATCATGCTTAATATAATCTTTTTCATGACGACAAACATTTAGTTATTACTCGGCACAAATATGACCAAAAACAATTAAGAAACAAAGTTTATGTTCTTCTATGTTGTAATCCAAATTTTGCTTTAATATTTAATTGTAT
>CAMKGM010000046.1 GCA_946412245.1 uncultured Bacteroidales bacterium | reverse complement strand
ATACAATTAAATATTAAAGCAAAATTTGGATTACAACATAGAAGAACATAAACTTCTGTTGCTTATGTTCTTATGTCTTGAAATCCAACCACTTATGTCCTTGTCGTCTTGGAAAATCCTCTCGAAAAGGACGAAAAGCCACGAAAAGCTCAGTAATTAATGATATGCGGGTGCACGACCCGGCCTCGCCACGGAGTTGCCGCAAGGCTGAAGGCTGAAAACTGATAGCTGAAAACTGACAGCTGTAATGATGTCTAAAAAAAATGCTACGTTGTTAAAAATATGTTAAATTTTTCACCGAAAGGCTTAAAAAATCGGCAAAAACAAGAATTTTCTCTGTAAAAAGTCACATTTTTTCCAAAAATGGTTGTTTTTTCACAAATTCATATTATCTTTGCACCGTGTAAAAGAATCTATTGCTATCCGCTTGAAAATAGTTTTACCGGACATACGTCCTAATTATTACCGTTTTCAGTAATAAAAAATGAGATTTAAGGCAAAATTCGCCAAAACGATTCAAGAGAATAGTGTAGGTTTCATGTGTAGGTCTCATCCCCGATGATTACAGATATGGGATTCTTTGTATAATTATTCATTATTCAACTGCATTTTAAGAATAACACTTAACACATTTAAAAATAATATTATTATGAACTTCACAAGACGAATCATTAAATTCATGCTCGTGGCGGCCATTGCCTTGCCCGCCTGGCACGCCAGCGTAGCACAGAACCGCGCGGTCCCGACTAAAGTGCCGGACCGAGTGAAACTTGAGTCGGAGTCACGACACAAGGATCGCCCCCAGTTGACCATCAAGGATGCCGCTCAGGTTCCTCAGAACGAGACGGTCAGCAATGAACCGCAAATTGTTATCGAGCCACAGCAGACCGCTAACAGCGGAAAACGTGTTGCACGCATGGCAAATCGCGCTGGTGGTAATGCTCCTATGCTCAAGGCTCCCCTCCGTGCCGACGCTGTGACTGTTACCCCCCCAGCATCAGCCACCATTGAAGCTTGGGACATCTCCACAACTTGGACCTACTACGACGGCAGTGCTTGGAGTCAATCTGATTACAACACCACCTCAGTCCAAGTGGCTTTTGATGGAAATGACGTATATATTCAAGGCCTTTGCTACTGGATTCCCAGTGCATGGGTCAAGGGCACACTGAATGCCGCTCAAACGCAAGTCACATTCCCGAAGAACCAGTATTACGGTATTCTCGAGCAAGATGGAGAAGAGCTTCCTACTTGGTTTGTTGGTTTGAGCACAAGTGATTATTCAACAATCATTGATGTGGTTTTTGCATACGATAAAAACGAACACAAACTGACGCTTGACAGCAACACCATCATTTTTGATGCTTCAGATGCAGACTCAAATTATGGTTCTTCTTATCATTCAAGCACAGTAATATCCAAGCCTGTGCCATCGGCTGTCATTGCAGATGGTGAAGCCACCAACGCCTACCTGCCCGTATACGGCTATTATTTTGAAAACACTGACGGTCGTTATCAGATGGTTTACCCAGCAGGCATGCTTAGCGAATTGGAAGGTCGCAAAATCAAGACCATCACATTCCACACCGCCAATACTGCTGGCATTACTTTCGGCAATCCTTCAGGCACATATGGAACGGGCGACCTAATGCTGACGTTAGGAACCACCAATGATGACAACTATGGCAACTCTGCCACGTTGAAGACCCTCTCAAACACTGCTACATCAACTATCACCCCCACATACGGGGCTGACCACATGACGTTCACTTTCGATGAACCCTACGAGTATGTAACCGGTACAAACCTGATTATGCAGACGCAAGTCACTGAGCAGGGAACATATGCTCAAAATACTACTTTCCAAGGTATCACTACAAGCCAAAATCAATCATATTATAAATACTCGTCAGCTGGCACTGCCACCGTAGTTAAATTCCTCCCCAAGGTCACCTTTACCTTTGACGAGGCCACGGCGGTGGAAACCGACGAACTAGACTTTGGCGCAGTAAACGTGGGCGGCAGCAAGACCCTGAGCGCAACGATCAACAATCCGAGCGAAGAGACCATAACTGCCACCATCTCCACAGCCGCACCCTTCTCGGTTGCAAGCACCACGGTTTCACTTCCCTCGGGCATATCGTCGGTGAGAGTCACCTTTACTCCTGCCAATTCAATCTCTTATAGCGGTAACCTTGCCGTCAACATGAATGGCACCGTTAAGAACATTCGTCTAAAAGGTGTGGGTAACATGAGTGGTCCTGAGGCATTGCGCGACTCTGCTTTCTTTGCCGGCATCACCTATAACTGGACCGACAGCCAAGGAAGGCCGCAAACCAGTCGCCTCGATGAAATCGCTACCGAACCCGCCCAGATTATTGCCATGATGAAGGAAATCTATACCAACAAAGAAATTCCTGGCAACCTCAAACGCGGATTCTCTGCTTACGGCAACAATGAGGTAGGTAATGTTGTGAACTATCCTGGCGTGGGAACCATTTCTCACACGGGTTCTAGCTACAGCACAGGATATTCTTACGAAGATGGTTATGGATGGAATATACCTGGCAATCTAGAAACTCCTGTAACTGGTGCTAGTTGTATTTATAATGGTTATTCTAGATATGCTGATTACTGTTACATGGACTCTTTGCAGTACCAGCCTCACTATGATGGCGTGACCTTGCTCCTTGTTGAAATGGTAGACACTTTCAGTTATGCAAATGTTACGGCTAAGGTAGCGGCACTTCCTTCAACTGCCACTGATTATCAGAAGTTGTTTACGCAAATGAAGTACACCGTGAAATCGGCTCGTATCGTTACGCAAGCCAAGCGTACGGGAACGGACTTTGACAAGGGCACGCTGTTCAAGATTGACTGCGACAAGATGAACAAGTTCTTCCTGCTTGCGAAAGGACAAGTGAGACGCGTAATGAACTCATACTTTGTACGAAGTGGAGATTACTCAGCTTATACATCTAACACATACAGACCTAACCCTGCATACTTCAGAATAAGGAATTCCTCTGGCACAACAACATATTATGAAGGGTTTACAGATACTGATACCGGCGACCCGTTCTACCATATGTTTGAACAGTTCAGTCCAGTGACGGTAACTTCTGCAGCTGGCCAGGACGACGTTTACCAGTCACTGGTGAATATGCAATCGTTTGGTGTGCAGCACGATTGTATGGGCATCTCGCACATGAATCACCAATTCATGATGTATGGCGAGGACAGTAACGCTGAAGACTGCCAAGACGTGCGCGACCTAATGTTCTTCGTACCCGACTACCGTATGATGAATTTTGGAGACATCAACAATTACGTTGATGATGAAACCAACAGAGATCGTTCTTATGCATTACGTTATCTAAATTATCACAGGTCACACCAGCCCAAGATGGGTCTCTACGTGATTCGCCAAGATTCTATTACCACAACAACTGAAGCTGATGACTACTATATGCTTGACCTCCACTGGCGCACGAACCTTGACGACTTCATGCCCAGTGACGAGCAGGAATTCTACCTCTATGAGGTGGTAACTGACGAGGACGGCACACACTACGAGCATGTGTACTACCGCAATGCCAATGGCGAGTACACCGATGCGCAAGGCAACGTATTGCCTAACCAAGACGACCCCACAACTTGGGTACCCATCGTGCTCCAAATGGAGGCCGGACAGGTTAAGAGCTACCCCTATGTGTACGTGGAGCGTGAAGCGTCAAGTAAAGAGGTGACTTATGCCATCCAGGGTTGCGACACAGGCCACTTCCTGAGTCTGCAGATGAGTAACCAGATGAGCTATATCATTCCTGGTACCGACCCCAATGAGCTTATTGCGATTAAAGATGCCACGCACTACAGTCGCTTCAACCCGCAGTCGGTCAAGAACTGCTACAGCAACAAAATTCAGGTGAGCAACAATGCTATGGGTCTCAATAACAATAATATTACCGATGGCAACGATGGCACGAAACTCTTCGTGACCCGCAGCTACATGACCAGGGTTAATAACCTTCCTGTGTCCGTGACTGATACTGTGGCTACCATCACCTTCAACAACCACAGCAGCAGCAACCGCAGCATCACTGTGACGATGGCTAAGCAGAGTCCCAAGAGCGAGTATCCTAACGGCAAGTCCTCAGGTGAGGGCGCGGGCTACCACGCCAACAAGGGCGAGACCTCATGGACTCAGACTTATAAGGTATCCACGAACAGTAGCAATAGTGGCAATATCATCTTTGACCCAGCTCTGACCATCTTCGATAACTTCACGGTCGATGTGTCGAACAATGACCATCCGATTGGTTACACTTATGAGGTTAAGACCAATTATGCCGGTCAGAATAATGCAACGGTCTATAGTAATATGTTCCGTGTGCCGGTCTACAAGACTGCATCGCTCATCAATGGTTCGTTCACCAAGGATGAAGTTGACAACGATGACGACATAGGCTTGAGCTTGGTCGACAATGTGGAATTCGGCACTCAAGTGCAGTATAGCAGTAAGACCGAGATTCTGCGTTACGACGCTTATCGCTGGAACGAGACAGAAAAGCGCTTTATCGTTGACAAGGTGGTCGATGAAAACGGTGACGAGCAAGACTTGCCGCCGACAGGCATCGCCGGTAATCAGGGCGACAGCTACACCGTGTCGATGAACGCGATTGGCACCGACGACTACACTACCTCAACGGTATCAGTTGGAAATGGTCAAACCGCTTGGGCAAACTTCGTTGATCCCATGCCCAAACAAAATGGTGCCAATGCCTACGTCTATGCTCCCGTGGTTGAACTCTTCACCACCGGCAAGGACGAGAACAATAAGACCCGTACCGACTACAACACCTATGGCGGTCCGTTGCAGAACACAGCATTCAGCAATCTGGATGTGTCAGTGGTAACTCCGTCGCCGCAAACCCCGCTCATGAGTAACATGAGCTGGACCGACAAGCAGACGGGCAACAAGTACGCTTGGTACCAAATCTTCCTCAATGTGAATACCGCCCAAGTGCCTCAGGGCTATAGCCTGTATGGTATTCGTGCATGGCGTCATGTGTCGCAAGAACTGCTGGGCGAGCATCCTCTCTACCCACGTCCCGATCGTGTGCCTACTGACGACGAGGACATCATGTTTGAGAAGATACTGGAAGGCTACGACCACGACAGCTATCAAGTGCTCGGTAGTCATGCAGCCGACTATGAAGATGTGCAGAATGGCGAGGTGCGTGCCACATTCGGTGCCCGTAAGTTGCGCACCAAGGGCGGTGAGGAAACCGGCGTTATCGACAACCTTGAAGCCGAATTCACTGTGCGACTCTACTTCACCCCTGCTCCCATCTATGTGTACGCTAATCCCGGCGGTAACGACATTGACTGCAATAACGCTGTAGCTACCCTCTACTCCGATGATGGCAAGACCTATACCGGCACAGTCACCATTCCCGACAAGGGCGACGGCACCGGCTACTTCGTCTTCTCGAAGAAAGTAGGCAGCTCATGGTCCAGCAATAACCAAAACATCTTCGGTGCGCAATGGAATGATGCCGTGGCTCTGGTAGGACCGCAAGGTTCCAACAATATTTGGGACTTCAACCTCAGATATTGGTCAGGCGACACAAGATCGTTCAAGATTACTCCCGGAACTTATAAGTTTGAGATAACCAACCACATCCAGTCACGTGACCTCTCAAGTTCGGCCGACTATAGTGCCGGAAAACTGAAGATTACTCCGGTGACTGCCAATGCAGGGCTGCGTGATGGAGCCGCCGGCGCTACCGGCAAGTTCTATGTTGCTGAACAGGAGTTGAACTTCTCGATTGACTCGAGCAGCGAAATCATCACCGGCATCTTCGACATCGATGGTGCTAAGCAGGTGGCCGGTGTGAAGTACTACAATGTGGCCGGTATTGAGAGCGACAAGCCCTTCGATGGCATTAACATTGTGGTGACTCGCTACAGCGACGGCTCAGTGGTGACTCGTAAAGAAGTGAAATAGTACACCAGAATAGAAGTTTTTTAACTACACATGATTCTCTGAGAGGGGGGCGCAGGCGTGCGCCCCCCTTTTGTACCCGGTGATTTCGAGGGGGAGCTTGAAAGCGTATTAAACCCAAATCGGTCATTAGGCGACTACATGTAGTTTTTTTAAGGTCTATTTCTGACATAAATCCTAATGACCGAATCGGGTTAAAAACTTCGATGCGGCAGGAGTCGCAGCATAGGGGAGGCCGGCGGTCCGGGGTGGTTCTTATACCCGAAATAATAGCAGTTTACTGATTATTAGCGTAATTCGGTTGATATTTTTTGCTCAGGCACACAATTAAAAATAAATTTGCACGTTATTGAGATAAAACGCCCAGTTTTTGGGCAGTGCAAGAAAAGCCCGTCATGAACACGTTGATTGCCACATATAGCCCCATTACGCTCGAGCAAATGAGCGGCATCAGGCTCATGAACCGCACCGACACCAAGTTTGTCACCACACGGTCGCGGCTCATGCAGTTGCTGGAGTTGGCTCGCGACCAATACATGGTTCAGGAGACGGGCGGGCGTCGCATTATCCCCTACTACACCACCTACTTTGACACGGCCGACTTCAATATGTATGTCACTCACCAGAATGGCCATGCCAATCGGCAGAAACTGCGCGTGAGGTCGTATGTCGCATCTAACCTCAGTTTTCTGGAGGTGAAGACCAAGGACAACCACAAGCGCACGCGCAAGAAACGCATGGAGGTGGGCGACGACTTTATGGCGCTGGCTCACCGGGGCGGCATCGGCTTCAGGCCGGGCGACGACTACTGCGAGTTCTTGCACAAGCACTTGCGCTACTCGCCGCAAGAGGTGCGGCAGTCGCTCGAGAACAACTTTAACCGCATCACGCTGGTGAACCGCGGCATGACCGAACGGCTCACCATTGACATTGACCTGCGCTTCCACAACCTGGCCACGGGCCGTGACTGCGACCTGTCGCAGCTCGCCATCGTGGAACTGAAGCGCGACGGACTCATGCCCTCGCCCATCCTGGAGATG
Source organism: uncultured Bacteroidales bacterium (assembly GCA_946412245.1). Classification (GTDB taxonomy): domain Bacteria; phylum Bacteroidota; class Bacteroidia; order Bacteroidales; family Muribaculaceae; genus Sodaliphilus. The sequence goes on along the minus strand of CAMKGM010000046.1, from coordinate 16,686 downwards.
CTGCTGCAACTGCGCATCATGCCCATGGGCTTCAGCAAGTACTGCATGGGCTCGGCACTGACCAATCCCGACCTCAAGACCAACCGCTTCAAGGAGCGGCTGCGCTTGGTCGAGAAATTTCAACATCAAGAAAGTATTCACCCATAATCTATTTAACACACCATGGACGAATTAAATGCAATAGCCACCACGGCTTCAAGCGACATCTTCACCGATGGCATGATTATCATGATGAAGACCTTTGCGGTCAACATCATCTTCAGCTGGTTCATCATACACTTCTTGTACTACCGCAAGAGCCACCGTCGCGACTTTTACTTCACTTTCCTGCTCATCAGCATCGCCATCTTCTTCCTGATGTTCTTCATGACCTACATGCTCGACAGCATGAAGGCTAAGACCAGCATCGGTATCGGCATTGGTTTGTTCGGCATCTTCAGCATCATGCGCTACCGCACCGACACCATGCCGGTGCGCGAGATGACCTATCTGTTCAGCATCATCTGCTTGGCCGTGGTCAACGCGCTGGCAGCGGGCGGCAGCGAGTTCCAGACTATCGTCTTTGTGCCTAACCTTGCCGTGTTGCTCTCTATCATGGCGTGCGAGTTGGTGCTGCTCAACCGCAAGGAATCGACCAAACTCATCCAGTATGATCGCATTGCGCTCATCAAGCCCGACAAGCGCGAGGAGCTTATCGCCGACCTCGAGGAGCGCACCGGGCTCGAAATCAAGAAAGTGGACGTGGGCGCCATCGATTTCTTGCGCGACATGGCCATCTTGCGCATCACCTACGTCGACAACAGCAAGAGCATTGGCGACAGCAGAATTCAACACAGTATTAAACTAAGACGTGACCAATGGGAAAATATTCAAGATACGCAATAGGGCTGTTGCTGTGCGCCACCGCCACGCTGTGGAGCACAAGCATGACGGCAGAGGACGACTTCGGGATGACCTACACGCTGGGCGCGGAGAAGAAATTCTCGAAACGCACCAAGCTTGAGGCCGAGGGTGAACTGCGCACGCGCAATAACTCCCGCACCATAGAGCGCTGGAGTCTGGGTCTCAGTTTCAGCCACAAACTCACCACCTGGCTCAAGGGCGAGGTGGGCTACCTGTGGCTCTATGACAACAATCACGAGAAAATCACCTACAACGTGAACGGGAGCTACAACAATTGGCGTCCGTCGTACTGGGGGTCGCGCCACCGCTTCAACGCGTCGCTCACGGGCAGCTTCGACCTGGGGCGCTTCGGGTTCTCGATTCGCGAACGCTACCAGTACACTTATCGCCCCACTGTCACCACCACTCGCTACGACTTCGACAACGAGATGTGGGAAGACACCGAGGTGCGCACCAAGCACAAGCACGTGCTTCGCTCACGCTTGAAGATTGACTACAACATTCCCAAGTGCAAGATTACTCCCTATGTGAGCGCCGAGCTATTCAACGACTTGAGCCTCGCCAAGTCGCGCTTCACCGCCGGAGCCGACTACACGCTCAAGAAGAAGCACACCTTCGGGCTTGCCTACTACTACCAGATTGTCAACGGCAACGACGATGACAACGAGACTAACACGCACATGATTAATCTCAGCTATAGTTTCAAATTCTAACCGCTCATTCCCCCACTCATAACCGCAATGAAACGCATCCTTTATTATATAGCCTCGCTGGTCATCGTCTCCACCACCGTGTCGTGTGTGAACGACGACACCGACTTCAGCGACTACTTCAACCAGTCGCATGGCGACACCACGGTGGTCAACGATAGCGACACCATCGTCACTCCCACCGTGCCCATCAAGACCATTGAGATTGACTCGACCGCCCTCGCCGAGAGTGCCGACGTGGTGCCCACCGACGAGACCGACCCCGCCTACGAGGACTATGTGGAGAACGCCGAGTTCAAGTACACCATCAACATTGCCTTTAGCGAGACGGGCGACGCTGTGGTCACCGGCAACACCACACGCGCCTCAGTGACCGTGGACGGCAACCATGTAACCGTCAAGACGTCGACCAAGAAAATCCAGTATGTGCTCAGCGGCTCGTCGAGCAACGGCTCGTTCAAAATCTACAGCGAGTACAAGTTCAAGGTTACACTCAACGGCCTGACGCTGACCAATCCCACCGGTGCGGCGTTCAACAACCAGTGCGGCAAGGCGCTGTATATGGTTTTGGCCGACGGCACCACCAACCGACTTGAGGACGGCAGCACCTACGCCGACGTGGCCAACGAGGACATGAAGGGCACCCTGTTCAGCGAGGGACAAATCATCTTTAGCGGCTCAGGGTCGCTCAATGTGATTGCCAACGGCAGGAACGCCATTGCCAGCGACGACTACATTCGCATTCGACCCGGTGTAAAAATCTACACCAAGGCGCTGGCACGCAACGGCATCAAGGTCAACGACGGTCTGTGGATTGACGGCGGTGTGCTCAACATCGAGACTCATGCCGGCGGTGCCAAGGGCATCAACTGCGAGGCTAATGTCAACATTGCCGGCGGTCGCACCACCATCATAGGCAGCGGCGGCGTAACCATTGAAGAAGGCGACACCACCAGCTGCGCCGGTATCAAGTGCGACAGCACGCTCAACATGACCGGCGGCACGCTCAACATCAAGTCGACCGGCGAGGGCGGCAAGGGTATCAGAACCAACGGCAACCTCATCTTTGCCGGCGGCGAGCTCAACATCGTGACCACCGGCGAGAAAGGACTGTCATCGCCCAAGGGCGTGAAGTGCGATACCGACATGAGCATCACCGGCGGCGCATTCTATGTGTATAGCGTCAATGCCGCCGCACTTGATGTGGAAGGCACCTTCACGTTAGCCGACGGCTACGTCACGCAACAGGTGGGCACGCACTACTACATAGTGGACTACTAACGCTGTGGCGATGCGTCACCGGCTTATCGCCACCTTAATAATTATATAATAAATATGCAAAATAAATATAATTATTAGTATACCTATAAAAATCGGCGATTCATGGACTTGTTAAATTGAATCGCTGATTTTTTTTTCAATTCTGTTATAATTCACTTAACTTTGCATAGAATAAATTCATAACGCAAGAATGACCGCTTCAACCAAGAAACTGAAGACTCAAGAAAATCTGATTTATCTGCTCGTATGGATAATCTTGTTCCTGATGCCCATCATTAGCATGTGGGCACGTATGGCATTGTCTGACGACGTGTCATTCTCTTGGACCGAAGTGCTGCATTTCTGGAAGATACTCACCGGCTACCTCATAGCATTTGTGATTCACAACTTCTTTATTGCGCCCATACTCATTTACAAGCGCAATACAGTTCGATATTTGGTGGCCGTGACTATTTTCTTCCTGGCTTTTGCAGCCTACAAGTGCACGCAGAAGCCCGACCGCATGCCCGGCCCGCCTCCGGGTGTCAACTCAACGGCAATTACCGCTCCGCCACAGAACAAATCGACAGGCGGTAGCTTCGGTATGGGTCGCAAACCGCTTATCGACATGCGCGATATCTCGGCATTTACCATACTCATCTTCGCCATCTGCACCAATCTGGGTTCAAAGAACTACTTCAGGACGATACAAGAGCGCCGGGAGTTGGAAGATCTTGAGAAAGAGAACATCACTCAAGAACTGGCCTACCTGCGCTACCAGATTAACCCGCACTTCTTCATGAACACGCTCAATAACATCCACGCTCTGGTCGACATTGACCCCAAAGAGGCCAAAGAAGCCATCGTGGAGTTGTCGAAGATGATGCGCTACATCTTGTATGAGGGCGAAATTGAGCGCATCCCGCTTGCCAAGGAGATGGAGTTCATCAAGAACTACGTGGCGCTGATGCGGTTGCGCTACACCGAGAAAGTGAAAATCACGCTGCGGGCCACCCCGCTGCCCATGTCGCCCGATGTCATCGTCGCGCCGCTGCTGCTCGTGCCCATCATTGAGAACGCCTTCAAGCATGGCGTGTCGTACCAGACCGAGTCGTATATTGACGTGAACACCGTGCTGGAGAAAGACAACATCAGGTTCACTTGCCAAAACAGCAAGCGCAAATCACGGCCATCGACCGACGTTAAAGAAGGCGGCGTGGGACTTGCCAATGTGCGCAAGCGCATGGCACTGATCTACGGCGATGCCGCCAAGATGAACATCCACGATACCGAAGACACTTACACCATTGAACTCATCATTCCCATTGAACGATTAAAACCCGAACTATCATGATACGTTGCTTAGCCATTGACGACGAGCCCCTGGCGCTCAAGAAACTCACCGCCTATATTCAAAAAGTTCCCTTCCTGGAACTTGCCGGCGCATGCCAAACCACGCAAGAGGCACTGGAACAAATGAGTTCGCAGAGCATTGACGCAATCTTTGTCGACATCAATATGCCCGACGTCAACGGGCTCGACTTTGTCAAGACACTGTCCGAGCCGCCCATCGTTGTGTTTACAACGGCCTATAGCGAGTATGCTATCGAGGGCTACAAGGTGAACGCTATCGACTATCTGCTCAAGCCGTTCGGCATTGATGAATTCCGCGAAACAGCCGAGAAAGTCAAGAAACAATACGACCTGCTGCGCACCGCGTCGGTATCGAACGCCGATGACGACAACTCCATCTTCCTCAAGACCGAGTACAAGATTACGCGCATCGACATGAACGACATCAGCTACATTGAGGCGATGAGCGAGTACCTGCGCATCTATGTCGACGGGCGCACCCGCCCCATCGTCGTGCTGCTGAGCATGAAGAAAATGGAAGAGCGCTTGCCCGGCTCCTCATTCATGCGCGTGCACCGCTCCTACATTATCAATCTGAAGAAAATCAAGGAGATGAGCAAAAACCACATCATTCTGCTGAACGATGCCGACATCCCCATTGGCGAACTCTATAAAGACACCTTCAACGCCTACATCAACTCCAAGTTCCTCTCCAAGTAACCACAAGAATCATCATCAATAATTTCTCATAGTTACACAATGGTTTTGAATAGCCTCCAGTACCTAACCGGTTTGGAGGCTGTTTTTTCAAAAATCTTGTAAACTATTGTCCCGGCTGATGCAAATGACCGGGTTGAAATGAATCAGAACTCGGTGAAGGAAAGGGGGAGCAAGTCCTTGACGCTTTGCAGGCAATAAACCTTGTCGCGGCCGGCCAGCAACACCTTCATGGGACGTCCCGAGCGAGTCTCAAACTCAAGCAGGGCCTGACGGCACACACCGCAAGGCGAGCAGGGATCTTCAACCACCTCGCCATGCTGCACGGCTGTGATTGCAATCGTCTCGATGGCCACATCGGGATAGTTGGCTCCGGCGTTGAAGCACGCGCTGCGCTCGGCACAGATGCCGGCGGGAAAAGCGGCATTCTCCTGATTGGCACCTTTAATAATCGCACCATTCTCCAAGCGCAATGCCGTCCCCACATTGAAGTGACTATAGGGGGTATATGATGCTTGTGTGGCCTCTTTTGCAAGGTCAACGAGTTTTTTATCGTCGTCAGTTAGTTCAGTATAAGAATAAACTTGTATCTTTGTAATCACATTTTTTTCTTGCATGACGATGAAGATTAATAGTTTTTGCAACTGCAAATATATCGAATATTTTTCAAAAAACAATCTAATTGGCGTTTTTTGCGTCATTTTCATAACATTTGGGCATCATTTTGCGACTGCTCAGCGACTATCGGCCACTTATTTGCAATACATTGAGCAGTACAAGGAGATAGCCATTGACCAGCAGCGGGAGTACGGCATCCCGGCCAGCATCACGCTGGCACAGGGGTTGCTGGAGAGCGCGGCCGGCACCAGTTACTTGGCCCGTAAGGGCAACAACCACTTTGGCATCAAGTGCCACAGCCAGTGGAAGGGCGAGGTGATTGAAGTGGGCGACACGGCGCGACGCGTGTGCTACAGGCAGTACGGGTCGGCCCGGGAGTCGTTTGACGACCATGCCCGTTTCTTGCAAACGAAGCGCTACCGCCGCTTGTACGACCTGGAAGTGACCGACTACAAGGGTTGGGCCGCGGGATTGCGCGAGTGCGGCTATGCCGAGGACACGGCCTATCCGCAGAAACTCATCGGAATCATTGAGCAGTATGAACTGTACAACTACGATAGCGAGCATCCCTTGACAGCCTCCACCGGCAAGCGCGACAAGCAAGACAAGCGCGACAAGCAAACGAAACAAGACAAACGAACCAAGCACAACAGCACTGAAGCCATTGACCATGACCTGAGGAGTAACGAGTCCCAAAGCAAAGAGGTGCTCAAGAAAGTGACCTCGCTGCACTCGGTGAAGCGCAAGTGGAAACTGCACTATGTGGTGGCCGAGGCAGGCGACACCTATCACTCAATAGCCTCGGAGTTCAACCTCAAGACACAAAAGTTGCTCGACTTCAACGACATAGACGATGCCAATGAACCCCTGCAACCCGGCATGAAACTATATCTTGAGAAGAAAGCATCGCGAACACCTGAGGGGTTTGACACCTACACCATCAGGCGCGGTGACACTCCGTGGAGCATTGCGCAGGAATTCGGCATCAAATTGTCGACCCTGCTCAAGATCAATGACATCAGGCGCGACACCACGTTGCATCCCGGAGACACCATCCAGCTGCGCTAAACAGTCCGCAATTACGCTATTGTGGCCCTCAAATTCAAGAAAAGTTTGATTATGCCACATATTTTCCATAATTTTGCACTGAAATTGTCGTCATGACCACGTTAGACCACATACAAACCACCATAGGGCCGCAGCTCGACGAGCTGAATCGGCTTATTGACGACGTGCTGCTCAACAGCTACAGCACGCTCACTAACGGCATTGTGACGCAGTATTTGCAGACCAAGGGCAAGCAGATAAGGCCCATCCTGGTGCTACTCAGCGGCAAGCTGTTTGGAGGCATAGACCGCAACGTGCTCAATGCCGCAGCCGCCATCGAGATGCTGCACAACGCATCACTGATACACGACGACGTGATAGACCGCAGCAAGGAGCGCCGCGGCGTGCCCACCATTAACAGTGTGTGGGACAACCACATCGCCGTGCTTGTGGGCGACTACTTTGTGGGCGGAGCCCTCAAGTGCGCAGTCAACACCGGCGACGTGCGCATTCTCAACGTGCTGTCACGGCTCGGCACCGACCTGTCGATAGGCGAAATTGACCAAATTGAATATGCCCAGCATCGCAACATTGACGAGGAACTCTACATGCGCGTCATCGGGCGCAAAACGGCCTCGTTGTTCACCAGTTGCGTAGAGGTGGGCGGTCTGGCAGCAGGCGCGCCCGACAAGGCCCTCGACGACCTCAAGCAGTATGCCCGTCTGCTGGGACTGTGCTTCCAAATCAAGGACGACACCTTTGACTACTTCAATAGCACCGAGGTGGGTAAACCCACCGGCAACGACCTGCGCGAAGGCAAAATCACCCTGCCGCTCATCTACGCCTTGAGCCAAAAGGACCTGCCCGAGCACGACCACATGATAGAACTCGTGCACAAGTCCGAATTAACCAATGACGACATCCTGCAACTGGTTGAGTTTGCCAAGAACAACGGCGGCATTGACTACGCCATCGCCACCATGGAACGCCTGCGCGAACAAGCCGCCGAGATTATGCGCCCCTATGAGCCTAATGACACCATCGCGCAGTTCAACGACATCTTCCGCTACATCATCGACCGCAACAAGTAGTTGACAGTTATCAGTTTTCAGTTATCAGTTGACAGTTTTCAGTTGTCAGTTTTCAGTTGACAGAGAACTCGGAGGTCTCAGAGAACTCGGAGGTCTCAGAATGGCTGACAGCTAATGAGGTGGATGGGAAAGGTGGGAAGGATGTGAGGAAGGTAGGTTAACACAACAAAGCAGACGCCCATTTGAGAAGACCTCAACAGGCGCTTGCTTGTGCTATTCTAAAGAATGTCTTGTGTGTAGTAATGGGGTGAGATCAACCTCTCACTGTGCGAAACACTGGTTACTGACCCTGATCGGGAGTCTGGAACGGAGTGCTTTGCTGCTGCACGGGCACATTTTCAATAGTCGGCTTTTCGCCGTTAGTGATGTAGCGCGTGCTGGTAAGGATACAAGAGAGTATGCTCAACACACAAATGAAAATGGCGAGACCCCATGTAGCTTTTTCTACAAAGTCGGTGGTCTTGCGCACACCCAGCATTTGGTTGTAGTTGCTTACATTTGATGCCAAACCTCCACCTTTAGATTTCTGGATAAGTACCACAATTACTAACAGTACAGAGGCAATTAAAATGAGTACAGAAAAGAATTGATACATTTTCTTATTATTAATGTTTATTAAACTGCTGATAAGTCACCAATTTCCGCAAAAAGCGAATTTGGTCTGCAAAGTAAATACTTTTTTCTGGAAAATTCAAATTTATGTTTTCAATAATTTCAAGAGCCTTGGCATATTTATGCCTTGCGATGTACATTTTAGCCAGACTTTCGCTCAACATAGAGTCGTTGTAATTGTCTGATTCTGAGATAGGTGCTTGAGCTATTTCGGCTTTTTCCTGCTCTTCGACGTGCGATGGTGACACAATTGGTGACGATTCCAGTTCTTTTTGCTTGGATTGCTCAATGAACGAGTTAATGAGTTCATCTTCTTTAGTCAGAGCGTCATGCTGCTCATTGGGCAACTCGTTCTCATGAGCCGCGAGAATGTCGGCGTAGTCGGGCGTGGGGTTGAAGATGGCGTTGCTGATGGCTTCAATTTCCTTGTCGCTATTGTTGCCGTAGGAGTTCAGGAACTTGTCGATGGTAGCGTCGGTGTCAAGTTCGGGAAGGGGCGTTTCAGGCGGATAGAAGTCGGCGAATCGCAGCGCCTCGTCGCCCAGCACCAGCGACAGTGCCTTTCGGTCGGCCGTGGCGATGGCAAGGTCATCGAGCAGTTGTTCGTTGCCTTGCATTCCGTTTCGCTCAAGGTAGAGGAGCGCAGGCAGGGTAAAGTAGGGATACCGTTGCCGCATTTCGGTGAGCCACTCGTAGGTCACGGGCACCTGTTTATCGTTGAGCAGAGTTTTGAGCTGATTGAAATCCATAGGAAACCGGTTTAAATTTACCAATTGCCAAGTGTAGCATTGAAAATCAAGTCTTTGAGGTCATCACAAATCTCATTACACAATTGGTCTTGCACGTCGGTGAGCATTTGGTTGCTGTCAAAGTCGCGGTAGGCGGAGTAAGACTGGTCGACCGATAGCGCATCGTTCTTGTTGTTAATGTACTTGATGCGCACGGTGATGGTGAGTCGCGTCTGCGTGGCATAGGCATTCTCGCCCACGGCTTGTGGCGTGAGCGTGTAGCCGGTGATCTCGCCCTCCATGCGCAGGTCGGTGGCAGGAGAGTCAAGCACTTGCAACCGTGTGTTTTGGGCAACCATATCTGAGAGTTTGGTCTCGAACAATTGCTGTAACGGCGGGTACACGAGCGCGGCGCGAATGGGGAAGTCGCTGAACGAGATGGTCTTATAGACATTATAATCGAGCGATGCCCCATTCAAACTGTAGAACTTGGATATGGTGCACCCCGTCAAGGACATCAGCAACACGGCCGTGAGAGCCAGCGAGGCAAGTTTTCGTTTCATGGCGGTGCTATTGAGTGAGACCATATTCCTTGATTTTGCGGTAGAGCGTTCGCTCAGAGATATTGAGTTCCTCGGCGGTGCGCTTGCGCTTGCCGTGGTTGCGTTCCAGGGCCGTGATAATGGTTTCGCGCTCAGTGTCCTCAAGCGTTTTCACTTGTGTGTGAGTGGCTTCGATGTCCACCGCATTCACTTCGTGGATGGTGTTCTCGCTCTGCGGCGTTTCTGCCGGAGTCTCATTGAGATCAAGGGGGCGCGCTAACGCAGGCGCGGTGTGTGGATGCGGAGTGAGGGTGACCAGAGACTTGGTCTCGCGTTGCAATGCGGCAACCTCGGTGTTGAGATGCGCGTCGCTGTGGGTGGTCATGTTAGCCTCAATGTCTTCAATTTTCTTTTGCAACTGGAAGATCATGCGGAACAGCATTTCGCGCTCCTGGTTGTAGTTGAACTGGGAGTCGTTGCCGGCCACAATGGGTTTCATGTCGTCGGCAATGGCGGGCAGGTATTCCAGGAGTTTGTTGCGGTCAATGGTGTTGCCGGCCTCAAACAGGGCAATCTGTTCGATGATGTTCTTGAGTTGGCGCACATTGCCGGGCCAGCGGTAGTTGAGTATCTGTTGCTTGGCGTTGTCGTCAAACTGCACGTTGGGAGTGCGGTATTTCTCGGCAAAGTCGTTAGCAAACTTGCGCGTGAGCAGTATGATGTCGTTGCCGCGTTCGCGCAGGGGCGGGATGGTGATTTGCACCGTCGACAAGCGGTAGTACAAATCTTCGCGGAATTTCCCGTCTTTCACCGCCTGCACCATATCTTTATTGGTGGCAGCCACGACGCGAATGTTGGTCTTTTGCACCTCCGACGAACCCACCCTGATGAATTCGCCGCTCTCAAGCACACGCAGCAGTCGTGCCTGCGTGGTCAGTGGCAATTCGGCCACCTCATCCAGAAAGATGGTGCCGCCATTGGCCTCCTCAAAGTAGCCTTTACGAGCCGAAATGGCTCCGGTAAAAGCGCCTTTCTCGTGTCCAAAGAGTTCGCTATCGATAGTGCCTTCAGGAATGGCGCCGCAGTTCACAGCAATGTATCGGTTGTGCTTGCGTGAGCTGTTGGTGTGGATGATTTGCGGGAAAAACTCCTTGCCGGAACCACTCTCGCCGATAATCAGCACCGACAGTTCAATGGGTGCGACCTGCATTGCGCGTTCAATGGCATTGCGCAGCTTGGAGTCGTTGCCTATAATTGAAAAGCGTTGTTTCACGCTCATAATTTCTCGGTCAGTCACATTCATAATTCTATTACCATTTTTTCAGTTGATATGTCTTGTCTCTCAAAAACTTGCCTAACTCCTCAGGTGTGGGGTAGGCTGCGTAGGTCTCGGGGGTGATGGGGTCACCTATCGAGATGCGGAAGGTGTCGCCCTTGCGGCGGAACACCTCGGCGGGCAGGCGCAACGTGCGTAAACGCCAGTCAATCATTCCCAGCAGAGTGAACCACACGCTGTTGTGTCCGTGGAAGTAAATGGGAATGATGGGTACGTTCATCTTTTGTATCAGTCGCATGATGTTGGGTTGCCAAGGACGGTCTTGGATTCTCAACCCCCATGTCCACTTGAACTTTGACACCGCCCCTGCGGGGAAGAAACCAATCGGTGCTCCCTCCTTCACGTGTCGCAATGCCTCGGCAATGCCTTTCATCGATACGGCCCGCTTGGCGGGGTCGTCGCTTGCCAGCGGATCCACGTCGATGAAGTTGGGGCGCATGGCGCTGATGTGGTTCAGAAACATATTCACCATCACCTTGAAGTCGGGCCGATGCTCGCCCACAACCTTGATGAGCATAATGCCGTCGAGCGCACCGAAGGGGTGGTTAGACACGGTGATGAAACTGCCTTCGGGCAAGTTTTGCAGCACATGCTCATTCTTGATTTTGATGGTGATGTCAAGGTCGTTAAGCAGTCCTTGAACAAAGGGGATGCCCGGGGTGTGGCAGTTATCGGAGTGAATCTTGTTCACCTTGTCCATTGCCAGAAACTTCAGGCACCAGTTGCACAATTTGGGTTTCCCCTCAAAGAAGGGAATCATTTTTCTTATATCGTCATAATCCAGCACCGATGGTTTGATGACAGGTTGCTGTGATTCTTGTTGTTCCATAGAGTTTTTGTCCATCTTACTATTGCTTATTTTGCATGGTAGTCAGGCCTTGAAAAAAGGGCCTTTCTATGAGCTTGCAAATTTACGAATATTCTTTGGGAAAATTTGCTGCGACACTATAAAAATATGTCAAAATGTCATATTTTTTTCTTCGCCTTGCTGTGTATCTGTACCGCAGCAAGCTCCAAAATCGGTGCTTTGGCCTAAAAAAGTGGGTACACTATTTATAGATATTTAACGCAAAACAATCATATATCAAGATTTTTATTTATCTTTGCAAGATTAATGTTAAAGACTTGAATTATGTCATTTATCACATGCCCTAAATGTGGCCATCAGTGCCCCGAGGGTTCGCACTTTTGCAACAAGTGCGGATCTCAACTCTCAACCGAAATCCAGTGTCCGGCATGTCACAGCATGATACCTGCCGACTCCATTTTTTGCCCTGTGTGCCGCAACATGATGAAACGCGGTGCGACGCAGGCAGTTGCCAATGACCAGGCAATCCAATCGCATAAGAATACCATCAACTTCAGTGCGCAAGAAGAACCCACAGCCCCACAGACTGTTCATGTTCAACAACCCAGTCAGATGCAGCAGCCTCAACCCATTCAGCCCGCTCCGGCAGGCACGTCGACCGACGGTGGCGGCTCGAATTGGAAGAAATACCTGATTATTGCCGGAATTCTCGCGTTCTTCGCACTGTTTATCTGGGTGCGCTGTTTCCGCAATTCAAAGCCCGACCGCACGCCCGAAGCTACCAACACCGAGACAGCCGCCACAACCAACAATTCAACCGACATCTTTAACCGCGCCCTTGAGGAGTATGCCCTGAAAGGCGATGGCGACAAGATAGCCTATGCCCTGCGCATCATGAACGATCAGGGGCAGCCCAGCGACAAGATCCTGGGTGTGACCTATCTGAGCGAAGAGGCAAACTCTTTCTATCGCATTTACACGCTCACCAAGAACGGTAGCCGTTGGGAGATTGCTCAAAATGTGCAAGAGTATAAAAACGGTCGTAAACTGATTTTTGACCCTGCCGAGATGCGTAGCGACGAGGTCCCGAGCCAAAAGAACATCAACGGCAAGGAATACTTCTGCTTCGCCTTCCTCAATATGCCTCAGAGCATGAGCGGCAACGGCATCGTCACCATTGGGCTGGTTGATATTGAAACCGGTAAGATTGCCTCAAAGGTGAACTATGAGGGCGAGATTGTGATAGCAAGCGACGGCCAGCGACAAATCATAGGTCGTCACACCAATGCCACCAACGGCATCCTGGACTCGCGCATCAAGGAGTATGCGCAGGGCATAGGTTATCTGCACATCCCCACCAAGGAGGAACTGGATGCCGAGAAAGAGGCCGCCGAGAAGGAGGCCGCCGAGAAGGAACTGGAAGGCCCTGCTAACGCCGACCGCCGTTGGCTGCACGACAACGCCGGCGCTATGGAAGCCCTTGAGAGTGGCCAGGAAGTGCACACAGCCGTGACAAGTTACGACAAGAGCACGCCGCTGTTCAAGGCCGAGGATTTCCAAAGCAAAATCAACAGCCCCGGTTACGTGGTGTTCTTGGGCAAGAATGGCGTGGTGTACGCGTTCAATAAGTCAACCGATGCTAACTTCGTGGTTTATGCCGGTAGTAGCAAGGCCACGCAAATCGGTTTTGAGAACTCCGAGAAAGGTCTCTTGAACATTCGCACCGCCAATGGTGGCCGACTGCAATATGACTTGGTGAACCACACCATCAAGAAACGTGGTGGCGATGCTTCGTCTGACAACAGCAAGCCTGCCGAGGCAAAACGCGAAGAATAACAACGTCCATGAGCAAGACTCTCGCTCAACTCATTGCTGCCGGAAAGGTGACTCCACGCGTGATGGCGCTAATGCAGCAGCCGGCGGTTGAGGCTATTGAGGCACTACGCGACGGTTACAGCAACGATGCCGGCTTGCTCCGTGAAGAATCGTTCGTGTTCAGCGATGACTTGAAGCGCGTCACCGTCATCCCGGCCACGGGAGGCTCCGCAACCGAGCGGGCCGACATTCAGGCCTATGGCGACGCGTTGCTCAATGCCCTGATCAGTACGCCGGCACGCCCCAAGCGCCTTGTGGCGATTGCGCAAGAATGCGTCAATGGCGAGATTGACGATCTCGATGACCTGCTCTTGCGGCTCGAGAAGCGAGTGAGCAACAGCATCTATGTCCCGCTCATCGTCATCATTTTGGCACTGCTCTTGCTGTTATGGTGCCTGAACCGATATTAAAAACAAAAATTACCGCATATTATGGCAATAGAAATCAAAGAGATTAAACCCGTCAAGTCGCAAATGCTCAAGTTTGTGCATTTCCCCATTGACGTGCTTTACCGCGATAGCAAGTGCTATGTTCCGGCACTGGTGAGCGACGAACTCACCACCCTGCTGCCCGACAAAAACCCCGCATTCGACTTCTGCGAGAGTGTTTATTACATGGCCTATCGAGACGGCAAACCCGTGGGTCGCATCGCCGGCATCATCAATCATGTGGTGAACAAGCGCACCGGCAAGAACGAAGGCCGATTCGGCTACATCGACTTCATTGACGACAATGAGGTGGTGGATGCACTGATTGATGCCGTTACGCGATGGGCGAAGGACAAGGGCATGGACACACTCACCGGGCCGCTGGGATTCACCGACATGGATCCGGAGGGATGCCTCATTGAGGGCTTTGACGAACTCGGAACCCAAGCAACCATCTACAACTATCCTTACTATCAAAAACACTTCGAACGGTTGGGATTCCAAAAGGACGCTGACTGGATTGAGTTTAAAGTGTTTGTTCCCAAGGAGATTCCCGAGAAGATGCAGCGCATTGCCGACATCGTCAAGACCCGTTTTGAACTGCACACCGTCAAGTTCACTGACCGCAAACAGTTGGTCGACACCTATGGCAACGCACTGTTTAAACTCATCAACGAGGCCTACGACTCGCTCTTTGGCTACTGCCCCCTTACCGACAAGCAAATTGACCACTACATCAAGCAATACCTGCCTATGCTGCCGCTCGACCACATCTGTGTGATTGTTGACAAGAACGAGACGCTTGTGGGCGTGGGCATTTCCATCCCGTCGCTCTCCGAGGCGCTCATCAAGTGCCGCGGTCGCTACCTGCCCATGGGCTGGTATCACTTGTTGCGAGCCATCCACGGCAAGCCCTCTATCGTCGACCTCATGCTTGTCGCCATCAAGCCTGAGTATCAGAGCAAAGGCGTGAACGCATTGCTCTTTACCGACCTCATTCCCGTGTTCAACAAGAACGGATATGAATATGCCGAGACCAATGTGGAGCTGGAGTCGAACCAGAATGTACAAAAACAGTGGCAATACTTCGACCTCGTACAGCACAAGCGTCGCCGCGCGTTTACCAAGACAATTTAATTTAATCAACAACATATTAAAAACATAACAATAATGAGTAATTCAATTCAAGTTTTCAATAAATCAGCTTTCGGTGAAATTACTGAGCAGCAGGTGACTGCTTTGCGCGATGAAGCAATGGCCGCACTCGACACGCTCGAACAGGGTTCGGGCGAGGGAAACGATTTTCTGGGATGGCTGCATCTGCCCGGTTCCATTACCGACGAACAGCTTGCCGACATTGAAGAAACCGCTAACCGCTTGCGCACCACTTGCGAGTATGTCGTGGTCATAGGCATCGGTGGCAGTTACCTGGGAGCCAAGGCCGCCATTGAGGCGCTGAGCGATTGCTTTGCCCCCTACAAGCAGCAGCACACCGCTAAGGTGCTCTTTGCCGGCAACAACATTGGCGAGGACTATCTCAACGACCTGATGACTCTGCTTGCCGACCGCCGCTTTGGCATCGTGGTCATCTCCAAGTCGGGAACTACCACTGAGCCGGCCATCGCCTTCCGCCTGCTCAAGGACCAACTCGAAAAGCAAGTGGGCAAAGCGATTGCCGCCAAGCGCATCGTGGCGATTACCGACGCTCGCAAGGGCGCATTGCGCAACCTGGCTACTCAAGAGGGTTACAAAACCTATGTCATTCCCGACAATGTGGGTGGCCGATTCTCTGTGCTCACTCCCGTGGGTTTGCTGCCTATCGCTATCGCCGGATTTGACATCAAGGCGCTGGTGGCCGGTGCCGTTGAGATGGAGAATGACTGCAACGAGCAGGTGCTCACTTACGCACAGACTCGCAATGCTCTGTATCGCGCCGGCAAGAAGATTGAATTGCTCGTGAACTTCAACCCCAAACTCCACTACCTCGCTGAGTGGTGGAAACAACTTTATGGCGAGAGCGAGGGCAAGGACGGCAAGGGCATCTTCCCCGCTGCTGTCGACTTCTCGACCGACCTTCACTCCATGGGGCAGTGGATTCAGGACGGCGAGCGCACCATTTTTGAGACGGTCATCTCAGTGGGTGAGCAGCAGAGCCGCGTCATCATTCCCCACGATGATGCCGACCTCGACGGACTCAACTACATTGCCGGCAAGGATGTGGACTATGTGAATAAGATGGCCGAACTGGGCACGCGCTTGGCGCACGTCGACGGCCACGTTCCCAACTTGCTCATCACTGTACCTGCCCTCACCGAGCGCTATGTGGGCCAACTCATCTACTTCTTCGAGAAGGCTTGCGGCGTGAGCGGCTACATGCTCAAGGTGAACCCGTTTAACCAACCCGGTGTGGAGGCCTACAAGAAGAATATGTTTGCCTTGCTCAACAAGCCGGGCTATGAGCTGGCCAGCCAGGAGATTCAGGAAAAGCTGCGCAAAGCCTGACATCGCACGCTAAATCACATTTTTCTTCACTAAACCCTAAACTATAACCTCTAAACTTCAAGTTTCTAATGTCTTGGAACATTAGAAACTTGAATACTCTTGCTAAGTTCACAAACGAAGTGCAAGAAAATATTCTTTTTTAAAACAAAAAATATT
>CAMKGM010000045.1 GCA_946412245.1 uncultured Bacteroidales bacterium | reverse complement strand
TCACTGATTGCCGAGCGTGAGCGGTTTATCAAAATCATACAAATCGGAACAAATCAGACAGGATAGGTGTCGTCCCGCTGGGTGCTAAGGGGTCAGTGGGTTGCGTTAAACAGGGGTTTCGCTCGCAAGCTCGCTGCACCCCTGCCTATTCGCTTAACGCTACAGATTCCAATGAGTTTGGGGGTTAGGTGTGGTGTTGCACGATGTGGTGGGAGTTGCGCACCAGGGCGAGGATTTCGTTGTTGGGCATGTCGGCATTCAGGGTGATGCTTATCCAGTGCTTTTTGTTGCCGTTATAGGGTTCGGTGACTGCCATGTAGCGCTCTTTGAGTTCGGCGATGCGCTCCGGCTGGCACTTGATGGTGATGGCGCTGAAATCGTCGATGTTGAAGTAGCAGTACATGTGCCTGTTCACATAGAAAACGAGTATGGTGAACTTGCCTTTTGAGAATTTCTCAAAGGGCGTTCCCTCGGTGGTGCCGGGCAGCGACAGGCAATATTCCCTGAAATCCTCGATGTTCATTTTGTTTGTTTGAGGCGCAGTTCGCCTGTGTTGCTGATGCTGAGCGGTGAAGTGGGGAAGTCGGCCTCGCTGAGTTGCTTGATTTCTTGTGCTACGCGGTTGCTGGCGTCGGTGCGTGGCCCCACGCGCGGCTGCTGGATGAACGAGTGAATCTTACCGGAGCGGAACTTGCCCTCGCTATCGATGGTGACGGTGATGACCGGCGCGTAGCCTGTGATGCCAGCCACCGAGATGCCGGTGGGAGTGGCGAAGTTGCCCAAACTATAGGCAATGAAGTGTCCGTTGTAGATCTCCACGCCCCGCACCACATGGGGACCGTGACCATAGACGATGTCGGCACCGCAATCGATGCACAGGTGGGCGAATCGGCGCAGGTTGCCGCGGTTCTCGCCATACTGCGTTTCGATGCCATTGGGCACATGGCGGAAGGCGCCCCCCTCACCGCCGCCGTGGAATGAGACGATGACCACATCGGCACTGTCGCGTAGTAGGCCGATGATGCGCCGCACTGCTTTCTCGTCGCTCATGTGAATGGTCTGGCGGTTATAGCCAAAGGCGCAGTATCCGTAGCGCACGCCATCAATCTCCTTAATCATGTATTCGTGTCCCGGATTGCCTGCATAGCCAATGCCTACCTTGTCAAGCGCTTGACGGGAGTCGTTTTGTCCTTGAAGCCCGAAGTCGTAGGAGTGGTTGTTGGCCATGCTCACAAAGTCGTAGCCGGCATCGCTCAGTAGCGCAGCATAGCGGGTGGGCATCAGAAAGGCATACACATTGCCGGCACCTGAACTGATCTTGGCGCGTTTGAACTCGTTGGGCGTACCCTTGTCGGCCATAGCGCCCTCGAGGTTACCCACGGCCACATGGGCAGAGCTCAGCACCGGGGCAACATCGCTAAAGATGTCGCGGCCGTCGTTTTGCGGCAGTTTGGTGGTGGGGTAGGTGGTGCCCATCATGATGTCGCCGGTCATGGCGATGGTGATGGAGTCGGGTAAGGACTTTGAGGTTTTGCCAACAGCTTGTGTGGAGTCGGTGGATGCGGCTGTTGAGGCCGTGTTAGAATTTCCGCCTTGGGCGCACGAAGTGATTAGGAACGAGGCAATGAGAATGCGAAGGGATGTGAATAGAGTGTGCATAGGAAATGAATAATGTGAATGCTGACGCAAAATTATATAAAAAATGTGTGTTTAAGAAATAATATTTGTCTATGCGTGGGGAAATATGGAAAAAGTTTCATTATATTTGCAAAAAATATGTCAAACAATTAAATGCTAAGGATATGAAAAAAGGAATTTGTCTGATAGTGATTGCGGCCGTTGCCTTACTGGTGTCGGTTTCGTGCAACGCTAACAAATCGACGGCTCCCGAGAGTAGCGGAGCAAGCAAAGTCGAGGCCGTGAAGAGTGATTTCAGTTTTCTGAAAAAGTTAGGAATAGACCCGGCTGACAGTCTGCTGATAGCCGATGAAATTGATGCCGAGAGAGGCCAAATGGCATTGCTCGCGCTTGATGACAATCAGCGTAGAGCCTTGCTCAAGGGCATTGCCGATGATGATGAGATAGACTTCGGGGTGTTCTCTATTGCGGGCATCCGAGCCTTGCCCGGCGGCTTCACGCTGGTGGCCTATCACATAGAGCTTGGCGATGGCAGCGGTGGCATGGTGGCGGTTTATGACCGCGACGGCAAGGTGACCGATATGGCATTGACAGGAGCATGGCAAACGTGGGAACCTGTGACAATGAACGAGGAGTGCACGGCAGGCGTGATGGTTAAGATTAACAATGTGCTGCGCATGGTGTCAAAGAATAGTTTCAAGGTGACCGGAACCACCGATAAATATTCATTCACCGCCTCACTTGGCGACCGCGAGGTGTATAGTTTGGCCGACTACAAGAAGACTAACAGCCTGATGAATATCGTGAAAGAATATACCTACACGATTGACGGCAAGGGACTCATGAAGATGAGCACACCCAAAGTGCTCAGCAAGACCGGAGTCAAAGATGAGGATATGCTGATAGGCGAAATCGATGACTTGTTCAGTATTCCCAAGAACGACATCTCGGTGTGTGACAAGTTGAATGAGATTGCCCTGCGTCCACAAGTGATGAATGCGGCCAACGATGAGGAGTATGGCTACCGCTTGCAGTCGGTTGTGATGCGCGTCTTCAGTGAGAACCCAGATGGCCTGCTCAAGTGGTTGGCCTCGCACCGCGACTTGTCGAAGAATCGCGTGGTGACCATCTTTGAGTCGCTGTTCTCAGAGGGCATTGTCGATAAATACAAACTCTATCAGCAAATTCAAGACATGCCTGCCGGCTCTGACAAAGAGTATCTGGAAAAACTCACCGGCCAGTGGGGTGTGGCGGGTGCAGTGGGCTGATTGCCAGATGAAAAACCTGTAATTGAAAAACTTGACTCAATGAGTCTTGAATCTTAATTCTCCTGCCTTACAACACCTTGTAGACAGGAGAATTTTTCACTTTTTGCAAAAAAAATTTCATGCAATTGCAACCTTTTGAGGCCAGTTGTGCATCTAATACATGAAAACGCCGCTGAAATGGCAAAAGTGAAACCAAATAAAAACAGAAAGATATGAAACGAATTATTTATGTAATCATGAGCATGACGATGATGTTGATCGTCGGTACTCAAACGATTCAGGCCGAGAAATCGACGGTATTGCACCGTGGCGACACGCTGGCCGTAGTGCAAGGAGAAGACACGGTTTATCTTGTGGGCAGTGAGGAAAGCCTTGCCAAGCAAGTGGTGAACATCCTTGACGATACCCTTACTCAAGGCCTTGCTGACGGCTCGCACGAGGCCGTGAATGTAAAGGTAGACCCTGCAACTGCCAAGCAACGCGAGAAACTTGTTGAAGAAATGCAGCGCAGCTTGCAGGCGATGGTGGTGGTGATTGTAATTACCCTGGTGGTGGGAGTTATATTAATCATCTTAATCGTGGAGTGGTTCAAGCACCGTCGTCGCAAAGAGAAATATGAAATCATTTCGAAAGCCATAGATAACAACTATCCGTTGAACGATCTGATGATTGATGACTTTGGCAACAAGCACATGGAGCAACCTCCCGTGTTCATGCCACATCAGCAAGCCTCGGTTCAACCTCCCATGCCCGGTCAGGCACCCATGAATCAGATGAATCAACCGCCCGTGCAGCCTGTGGCAGGTCAAGTCAACTGGAATGCTTATAACTCGGCGTTCACCATGATGGCAGTGGGTATAGGATTCATGGTATTCTTCACCTTCGCCGGTGGCTGGCCCCTGATAGGTGTGTTCCTGATGGTATTCCTGATTGGTGCTTTCAAGGCTTTCATGGTGTGGCAACAGCAAAAACAGTCCATGGAGATGATGCGTCAGCAGGCTCAAATGCAGCAACAGGCTCAAATGCAGCAACAGGCTCAAATGCAGCAACAAACACCGATGCAGCAACCCCGGACTCAAGCCTCGGCCCAGCAGCCCCCCATGCCCGGATCTCCGGTTCAGCCCTCACAACCCGAACAGCCTCAGCAGAACACCGAACAGCTATAAGACGAACCATAAACAGGTGTGGAAATGTTGAGCCGATTAGAAGAATTGAAACTTGTGTCGCAGTGCGTGCTTACCGGTGATAAGCGCGCCTTCGGCAGGTTGGTCGAGGCCTATCAGTCGCGCGTGCGCCGGTTCTTCCTGAACCTGACCATGGGCGATGAGGACCTGGCTGACGACCTGGCACAAGACACCTTCATCAAGGCTTATACCAACATACAGTCGTTCAAGGGCTTGTCGGGCTTCAGCACCTGGTTGTTCAGAATAGGGTATAACGAGTTTTATTCGTATGTGCGTGCACGCCATGAGTCACGTGTTGAAGAACTGCCCGATGTGGGCGATGAGCAAGGGGCTGTTGACCGAACTGATGCTCAATTGGCCGTGCAAGAGGCATTGAAGTCGTTGAACAACACTGAGCGAGCCATTGTGGTCATGTTCTATATTGAGGATATGCCCATCAAGAAGATATCGTCGGTGATGCTCATTCCTCAAGGAACCGTCAAATCGCACTTGCACCGCGCCAAGGCCAAGATGAAGAATGTGATAACAATTGATGCAACAAGAAATATATGAACAAAAAAGATAACGTCATGAAACGAGATAAAGAAGACGAGAAATTAGCGAAAATGCTCAAGCAGCACAGTGCGCAGCCGGAGCCTAACGAGTGGTTCACCGCCCGTGTTGTGAACCGATTGCCGGAGCGTCGTCGCAGTCTGCGGTGGCTCATGCCGCTGGTTTATCTGGTGGCTTTCATTGTGTGCCTGGTCATTTGCTTGTGCTATGTGAAGACGCATGTTCAAATGGCGGTGACGGTGCGCGATGTGCTCTACTTTGCCGTCATGTTTGCGGTAACGCTGTATTTGGGGTGTCAACTGGTGCTTGACATAGTGCATGACGATTGACACTTTCAAAAATCATAGAATATTTTATTAAATATAGTTCTATTATTAAGAGAAATTTTAATAATAGAATTATTTTTTTTGCGTAAAAGGAAAAAATGCTATAAATTTGTAACGGAATCATAAAAACTCTTTAAATAACCATTAAATGAAGAAAGTATTAGCGTTATTTCTGCTCTTGATGTTAACATTAGGTCATGTTGCTCGAGCCGAAGAGGCCCAGAAACGTGAGTGCCGTTCGGCCTGGATAGCGACAGTGTGGCGCCTTGACTGGCCGTCGACAGCCGGAACAAGTGCGACAGTGATTACGCAGCAAAAGAAAAATCTTACTGACATGCTCGACAAGTTGCAAGCTCAGAACTTCAATGCCGTTTTCTTTCAGGTTCGTTCCATGTGCGATGCGTTCTATCCGTCGAGCTATGAGCCGTGGTCAAGTTACTTGACCGGCACCCGCGGCAAGAATCCGGGTTGGAATCCGCTGGAGTTTGCTATTGAGGAATGTCACAAGCGTGGCATGCAGTTGCACGCGTGGGTAAATCCTTATCGTTTCAGCACCGGCAGCAATTGGACCACAGCGCAGGATAATGCCCTGCGCAACAACGGGATGCTACTGGCCTATACCGGCAGTAACGGAACGACCACAACCATCTTGAACCCCGGTCTTGCGTCGGTTCGCACGCACATACTGAACGTGTGTCGCGAGATTGTGAGCGGCTACAATGTGGATGGCTTGGTATTTGACGACTATTTTTATCCTGAGGGGATTCCCACCACGAGTGCGGCCGAGGACTATTCACTGTGGCAGTCGGCTGGTTCGGGTATGACCTTTGCCAACTGGCGGCGCAACAATGTGAACCAAATGGTGAGCGAGGTGTATGCCATGATCCAGGAAGTGAAACCCGAGGTGCGGTTCGGCATCTCGCCGGCGGGTGTGGCGGGGGCCTCGGCCTCGCAATATGGTGTGTCGCCATGCCCTCGTGGAAGCGACTGGCAGTATAACGGCATCTTCTGCGATCCGCTGGCATGGTACAATGCCGGGACGGTCGATTATATGTCGCCGCAAATTTACTGGACCACGACCCACAGCACCAACCCCTTCGGCCCCATCACACAGTGGTGGAGCGGCCTTGCCGTGCATTTCGGTCGTCATCACTATGCGAGCCACAGCATCTCATTACTGGCCAACAACAATACCACAGCCAACTGGGCCGATATCGTGAAGCAGATAAAGTATTCACGCCAGTATAATCAAGATAATGCTCCGGGTGTAGTGCTCTACTCGGCCAAGAACATCAACGGCGACAATAGTGGGGCGAGCGGCTTGGGCAACTACCTGCTCGCTAACGTGTTTCAACGCAAAGCCCTGATGCCTGCCCTCACCTGGAAGAACGCTACCGCCCATAGCGCGCCTGCCAATCTCACGTTAGAGGGGGCTAACCTCTCGTGGACAGCTCAGACGGGAACCCTTGTCAAGTATGCCGTCTATGCCATACCCGCGTCAGTGACACTGGAACAAGCCACAAGCGCAAAATTTGGCGGAATCATGAGCGACTATCTGCTGGATGTGACCTATTTACCGCAGTTTGAGATTCCGGAAGCCTATCAGTCGGGTTATTGGTTTGCCGTGAGTGTGTTGGATGGCTTCAATATTGAGTATGAGGTCGCAACCACCCTGTTCAAGCGTGGCGACGTGAACGGTGACGGAGATGTGAATGTGCTGGATGTCACGACGCTCATCAATATGGTACTCAAAATCATTCCGGCTGACATTTTGCGTGGTGACCTGACGGGCAACGGTGCAGTGGATGTGCTGGATGTTACGTTACTCATCAACATCATTTTGAGTACAGCCGATTAATTCAAGTATATAAAAAAGAAATTGATATGAAAAGGATATTATTTTTTGCAATCATGCTGACGCTGCTGGGCGTGAGGACCGTTGATGGTCAGGAGGCCCAGAAGCGCGAGTTGCGCACCGTGTGGGTGGCGACAGTATCGAATATCGACTGGCCACAGACCCGTGGAACGTCGGCAACAGTAATTGCCAAGCAGAAGAAGCAACTCACCGACTTGCTTGACGGTTTTGTGAAAGCCAATATGAACGGCATTTGCTTGCAGGTGCGCCCCATGGCCGACGCGCTTTATCAGTCAAGTTATGAACCGTGGTCGAGTTATGTGAGCGGCACGCGCGGCGTGAATCCCGGCTGGGATCCGCTGGCATTTGCCGTTGAGGAGTGCCACAAGCGTGGTTTGGAGTGCCACGCGTGGGTGAACCCATACCGCTTCAGTAACAGCGGCGGTAACGACTGCAACACGGCCCAGGATGTGGCCATGAAGAACTCCGGACTGCTCATGCAGGTGGGTGACCGCGTAGTGTTCAACCCCGGACTCGAAGGGTCGCGCCAGCACTTGCTCAAGGTGTGCAAGGAGATGATTCAGAACTATGACATTGACGGCATTATCTTTGACGACTACTTTTATCCCGGCGGAGGTACGCCCACCGATAGCAGCGCCCCCGACTATGACCTGTGGAACAATAGCAATGTAGACATGACCATAGCCGACTGGCGCCGCCATAATGTGAACCTGATGGTCAAGGAAATGTATGAGATGGTGCAGGAAACAAAGCCCTATGTGAAGTTCGGCATCGGTCCGGCGGGAGTCGCCGGCACCGCCAGCACCAGCGCCAGCCAGCACAATGTGATACCTTGCCCCACGGGTAGCGACTGGCAGTATAACCAGATTTACAGCGACCCGCTGGCCTGGCTTGAGGAGGGGACCATCGACTACATTTCACCGCAGTTGTACTGGAAGACCAATCACTCGACCAATCCTTTCGGTCCGCTCACGCAGTGGTGGAGTTATGTCGCTAACCACTTTGGCCGTCATCACTATGCCAGCCACAATATCTATTTCATGGCGAGCACTAACACGGTTGAGGACTGGCAAGAAATATGCCAGCAGATTCAGTACAGCCGTGACTATAACTTGGATAACGCGCCGGGCGTGAACTTCTACTCGGCTAAGTATATAGACGGCCCCACTTGTTCAGGACTTGCCGACTACCTTGCCGGCACACTCTTCACTCACAAGTCGCTGATTCCCGCTATGACATGGAAACCGAAAACCAACTATAGTGCGCCGGCCAATTTGGCCCTGAACGGCGGCACCCTGACGTGGACCGGTGTAAACACCTCGCTCATTCGCTACTCGGTATATGCCATTCCTGAAGGCTTGTCGGTTGACGATGTGCTTAGTGAGCGGTTTGATGGCATCAAGAGTGACTATTTGCTGAATGTGACCTATACACCCTCATACGACTTGCCCGAGGAGTATCAGACGGGCTACTGGTATGCCGTGTGTGTGGTTGATGGTTGGGGCAATGAGTTTGACGCGGCCTATCTGAACGCTCCCGTTGACCCGGCGCAGCAGGTGACACTGATTTCGCCCGTGGGTGGAGCTCAGGCCGATTGGAACCAAACCTTCACTTGGACGGCTGCGCAGAACGCGACCTACAAGATACAGGTGTCGGCCGACGCCAACTTCTCGAATATAATGATTGAAAAAGCCAATTTGACGACCAACAGCGTGACGCTCGACTTGGATACGCTCGAATCGGCAACCACCTACTACTGGCGCGTGTCGACCCACCAGAGCGGCTTTCTTGACACATATTCTAACCTGGCCGCTTTCACCACCGCAGTGCGCGAACCGGCTCCAACTACCGTCCTCATCTCGCCCGACAATGGTGCTGAGATGACCGGCGACTTCGACTTCGTGTTCAGCAAGGTCAATGCCGACACCTATCGCGTTGAGGTGGCCAAGGACAACGGTTTTGAGACCATCGTCTACACAACGACCGATGTGACGCAAGCGGGCAACCAAATGAAGCACGCCATGGCTGTGGGTACCCTGGGTAAGGGCACCTTTTACTGGCGTGTGGCCACCAACGCCCGGTACTGCACCGAGTCGGTCACGGCCTCACGGTCTTTTGAGGTGACGGCAGTTCCGGTGGGCGAAACAGAGCCCGGCTATGTCATCAAGAAGGATATTGATAATGGCTCCTACACCCTGCAGCATGGTTTGCGACTCAATAACCTGTGGATGCGTTCGGTGAAAAGCGAATATGACAACATGACCTTTGACAGCAACGGCTTGATGAACCGAGGCTTCGCTGTGAAGGGCAACCGCATTTATCAGGCGGGTAGGGTAGAAGGTAGCAGCAGTGCTGCTACCTATCTGCGTGTGTATAATGCATCGACAGGCGAGCGCATCAAGGATGTGATGCTCTCAGCCAGCGTGAGTGTTCCATATTATCCTGCCAACGATGTACTCACCGACGCTGCCGGCAATCTGGTGGTGACCAACCTGACGCTCAACATAGGCAGCACGCCACTCATGATATTTCAGGTTGACGAGGAGACCGGCGAAGCGGTGCTTCGTGCCAGACTCACTGCTAATGGCGTGACATCAAAGCCCCGCATTGACCATTGCAACGTGCTGGGCGACGTGAGCAGCGGCAACTTCTATGTGTTTGCGGCTACAGCCAGCGGTAATGAACTCATCAGGTGGACCATCACTAACGGAAATGTCTCGGCAACCACCGTGCGGCAGGTGAGCGGATTTGCGCCCTCGGGATTAACCTCTTTCGGCATTGCGCCCCGCATTTATCCTGTGTCAGAGAATATTGTGTATGTCAATGGCGGCGCAACTTACTTGACCCGTTACAATTTCGCTACCGGTGCCATCGACGGCAGTTTCAATGGCGGAGAGTTGGTGAGTAGCAACAATCAGGCCAATGGCGCGGCGATTTTTGATTTTGCCGGTCGCAATTATATGCTCTACAGTTATGGCGACTTCAATGCAGCCGACGGTCACCGGTTCATGCTGGTGGAGAATGCTGATGACACGCAGTTCTCAGGTTTCAGCAAGATGTGGCTATTCCCGCTGCAAGGCATAGGCGGTGAAAACAGTTCAACCTGGGGCGCTCCGTGTTTGGCACTTCCGGGCGGTGATAAGTACACGATGAACCTGTATCTGTATGTGCCCGGCAACGGCATGGCGGCCTATGAACTCACCATGCTCAAGGGCGATGTGAACTGTGATGGCGTGGTCGATGTGCTCGATGTTACCACGCTCATTAATTACATCTTGAACATGAATCCCAATCCATTCAATGCGACTGCTGCCGATGTGAATGCCGATAATGGAATAAATGTGCTCGATGTTACCTCGCTGATTAACATAATCATAGGGCTATAGTTCGGTGTCAGATTTTTTTTGATTTTGATAAAATAATTCACAAAAATTTAGATATGTGAGAAATTTATTGTAAGTTTGTAACAGAAATCCAATAAACTAACATAAATAATTAAAACATTATGAGAAAACAGCTACTGCTACTGTTAGTTTCTTTCTTATCGGTGTTGGGTTACGCCCGAACCGTGACCGGTGTTGTGACATCGGCTACTGACAAGGAGCCGATTATCGGGGCATCGGTGCGTGTTCACGGGACCAATCGTGGCACAACGACCGATATAGACGGAAGCTACTCAATCAACGTCAATGACAACGATGTGCTTGACGTTTCGTATGTGGGCATGAATCCTGTTTCCATCAAGGTGGGTAACCAAACGGTTATCAATGTGGAACTGACGGATAATTCCCAAGTGCTGGGCGAAGTTGTTGTCACTGCAATGGGTCAGACTCAGGAAAAGAAGAAACTGAACTTTGCGGTGCAATCGCTCAATGCCGACGAAGTGACGGCCGGTAGCACCACCAACTTTGCCAGTTCGCTGCAAGGTAAGGTTGCCGGTCTGCAAGTGGCAACGGGCGGTGGTTCGCCTAACTCTTCAACGCAGGTGATTATCCGCGCCATCTCGTCGGTCAACAACTCACAGAGTAACGAGCCGCTCATGATTGTGGATGGTGTGCCCATTCGAGGCAAGGGTGCTACGCTTGCCGACATCAACCCTAACGACATTGAGAACATGACCGTGCTGAAAGGTGCGGCGGCATCGGCTCTTTATGGTCAGGAGGCTGCCAACGGTGTCATCATGATTACCACCAAGAGCGGCAGCAAGGACGGCACCATCAAGGTGACGGGTTCGGCTACGGTTGAAATCAGTTCGCCCATGCGCGTGCCAAAGATTCAAAGCACGTTCATTCCCGGCACAAAGGGTATGTATAAGGAGAACAGCGCCAGCGGCGGTTGGGGCCCCTATCTGGGAGCCAGCGACCTTCGCTATGACAATGTGGGCGATTTCTTGGGAACCGGCTTGCTGCAGAAGTATAATGTGAGCGTGAGTGGCGGTACTGAGAAGTTCAACGCCTACGCGTCGGTTGCCTATATGGACAATGACGGTGTGGTTCCCAAAGACTACAAGAAACAGCTCACGGTGTTCTTGAAGAGCGCATTCCAACCTTCAAAGCAGGTGAACATGCAATTCTCAATGAACTACATCGACTCGCAGTCGCGCGGTTTCGGCAATTCCATGTCGACCATCTATAACTGGGGTATTAACAAGAACATGAGCGACTATGAGACGCTCGAAGGTCATGTCAACTGGCGTGCTCGCTACGAGAACTGGGACATCATGACCGACAAGGAGCGCATTAATGCAGGTGTGTCGCCCTACTATGGCCGCTATAACGACAAGAGCGAGACCAAGAGTAGCCGCATCATGCTCAACGGCCAAATCTCGTATGAGCCGTTCAAGGACTTGGTGTTCACCGGAAAACTGGGTTATGATAAGGGACACAGCAGTTATGAGTCCTATACAGTGCCGCGTTTCTATGACACTGACTTCAATGACCCGAACGATGAGGAACTGCAAAAGGCGCTGAGTGGCAGTCAGAGTCTGTTTGGCTCCTATAGTTTCCAGCCCTCTCGCGGCGAGCAGTTTACTGCCCAGTTCCTGGCTACCTATCAGCACACCTTTGCTAAGGACTATACGCTGAACGCCCTGTTTGGTATTGAATACAAGGAGAGCAGCAGTTATGAGGCTTCAATTTATGGTGAAGACTTCCAGTTGAGCGGTGACTTCTACAGTTACATGAACACGAACTTCACAAATGGCGACTTGCTCATTGCCAATCACCCGACCCTGTATCACTCCAAGTGGAACAAATATGGTTACTTCGGTGAGTTGCGATTTGACTACAAGGGCATGGCTCAACTTTCAGTGACCGGCCGCTACGACGGCTCGTCGCGCTTCAGACAAGTTGACCCCACCTATTTCTATCCTTCAGTGACCGGCGGTATCATCTTCAGTGAACTTTTTGGCTTGGCCAACAACTGGTTCTCTTACGGTAAGATTCGCGGTAACTGGGCAAAGGTGGGTAAGGACAGTCCCAGTTATCTGTTTACTGACACCTATAAACAATGGACCCTGTTCCCCGACGGCGGTTATGGTATCGACCCCACCGTGTCGCGTGCTATTACGCTTGAGCCTGAAATGACCAGTTCGTGGGAGATTGGTGCCGACCTGCGCTTCTTCAACCAGCGCACCCGACTCGATGTGGCCTACTACTCGACTACGGTCGACAACCAGATTGTGTCGGTGCGTGTGTCGCCTGCTTCAGGAACCATTCTCCAGACCCGTAATGAGGGTACTATTGAGAACTATGGTGTGGAGGCTACCTTGGCACAGGATATCTTCAAGACTGCCGACTTTGACTGGACAGTTACGCTCAACACCTCGTTCAATCGTGGCCGTGTGAAGAAATTACCCGATGACATTGTCGAGATTCAGGGTACGCAGTACGGCGACATCTTCCCCGTGGCTCGCCTGAACGGTTCAACGACAGGTATCTCCGGTAAGGACTATCGCCGTGATCCTAACGGCAATGTGATTTGCGACGAGAACGGATATCCCGTGATTGACCCTGCCAAGGGCATCTACATCGGTAATCGTGAGCCCGACTTCCTGATGGGTCTCGGATCATCTTTCCGCTACAAGCACGCCACGCTGTCGTTCTTGCTCGACGGCCGTTGCGGCGGTGATATCGTGAACGTGACAGGCCGTAGCCAAATTACAAACGGCATGTCGCGCTGGTATGACCGCTATCGCAACCGTGAAATCATCTTCAACGGTGTGCAGGAGGTTATGGGCGCCGATGGCGTGATGACCTATGTCAAGAATACCACACCTGTCATATTGGACCAGAACTTTATTGCGACCTACTTCAGCACGGTTTCGTCAAACTTCATTGAAGATGGCTCGTACATTCGCTTGAGTTACGTCACGCTGGGTTACGACTTCACGCACTTGTTCAAAAAGAGTTGGCCCGTCAAGGGGCTGAGTGCCACCTTCACAGGTCGCAACCTGTTCTTGCTCACAAAGTACACCGGCAACGACCCCGCCATCATGGCAGCCGTGAGCGGTGGTACCGGCGGCATGGGCATTGACAACTACAACGTGCCCGTTTCGCGCAGTTTCAATTTCACAGTAAAAGCAACGTTCTAAAATGATTATGACTATGAAAAAGATAAGACTTATAGCAGCAACGTTGTTGATGGGATTTCTGTCAGTGAGTTGTACTGATGTGCTTGAAGACAACGTGAATCCCGATAGGGCTCATGTGATTGATGCCAAGGTGGGTTTGCCGGTGCTGGTTTACTATGCCCAGCAGGTGGTTTATGACCATGCCGAATATTATGCCTATTTATCGCAGATGCTCACTACCGGCGGCAAGAGTTCGGTGGGTGCATACTCCTACAAATGCGAGTGGGAGATGCTCACCATGAACCGCCACCCCATGTGGCGCCGTCACTTCTACGACATTGGCAAGAATGGCAATATCCTGATTGATAACTCCCGTGCCATCAATTCGCCCAACTATGAACTGATTGCACGCACCATTAAACTCATGTCGACGCAACTCACGACCGATGCCTTTGGCGACATGCCTCGCTCGCAGGCCTATCAGTCGAATGCGCCGCAATACGACACGCAAGCCTCCATCTACAAGTGGATGCTTGAAGAGGCCGATGAACTGATTAAGATGTATGAGGATCCGGCTATCGCCCAGAGCCCCGACAACCAGGAAATCACCTTTGCCGAGGACCGCGTGTATGGCGGTGACCTGGAGCGCTGGAAAGGCCTCGTCTATGCCATCAAGGCGCGCATCCTGTTGCGCAACATTCCCAATATTGACCGCAGCGCCGCTACCTGCAACAAGATTATTGAAGCCGCCGATGCCGCCATCAACCAGTGGCGCAAGGGCGAACTGCTGCACGGCGAGTGGTTTGGCAACGAACCGCGTTACAAATGGGACGGCGGTACCGTTACCCAAAATGCCGTGTGGAGTGTGGCACAGCCTGTGATCAACTCGTGGGAGTCGCGTGGCAACCTCTTGTCGAGCGCCATCCCCTCGAAGTTCTTTATGGTCGACCTGCTGGGTCTGGGTGCTCCCGATGAACCGAACAAGTGCGGATTGTATAACGCCGAGGGTCAGCACGAGGGCTTTGCCAACGACCCGCGATGCGCACTGCTCATGATTGCCCGCACCGGCCCGCAGTCGGCTACCAATCCTAATGCTCAAATCAAGATGCGTTATCTTGAGAACAACATTGGCATGGGCAGCACCTACAAGGTGGTGAACTACCCCGACCTCTACATGGGAGCCTATGCCGGTGATGTGACTTGCTACAATCCTATCTTCACTATGGAGGAACTCTACTTCATCAAGGCCGAGGCCGAATACTGGCTGGGCAACAAGGTGAAAGCCTGTGAACTTGCCAAGGAGGCTACTGAGCACAACATTCAGCGCCACCTCGACTTCTTCCTCGAGAAGTATCCCAACCCCAACTATAACGAAGAAACCGACAACAAGTATCCCGGCAACTCGGTGACAGGCGGCAAGCCCGGCTACAAGCAAGCCGAGTACTGGAATGCCCAGGTCAACGCCTTCTTGAACAATGAGGAGTACTACAAGGGCACAAGCTCGAAACCGAGCGTGCATCGCGTGACCGACCGCGGTAACAAGCTCTGGTTCTTCAACCCCAGCGAGTTCACACTCAGCGACCTCATGCAGCAAAAGTACATTGCCATGTATCTGCAACCTGAGCAGTGGACCGACATGCGCCGCTATCATTACAGTAACAACCGCAACAACTATGGCATTGGCGACCAGAATGAGATTATCTATCCCACGCTGCGCCGACCCTACAACCTCTATGCGGCCTACTGGATCGACGGCCTGACCGAAGCCGAGAAGGAAAACACTTGGATTCAGCGTCTGAACTACGACCCCGAGACCGAGGAGAAGTACAACCGAGCCGAGTTGCAACGTCTGGGTGCCTACAAGAACTACAAGTGGCTGCAAGAACCCATGATTTGGGCGCATGCCTATGGCGAAGTGACATCACTCACTGAAGAGTAAATGCTAAAGTTATTCATTAACTATTTATATCACGAAAAATTATGAAGATATATAAAATATTAGGTAGCGCGGCATTGTTGCTTGGATTGATGACTTCCTGTGCCAATCATGACCTCTTTGCCGACCGCATGGAGATAGGTCAAGTCCTGCCCACCGTTGACTGGGAACAGAATTCAACCGTGGTGAAGGCCGGTTCCTATGCCTTGTTCAAGGGAAAGTATTACACCTCGAGCGACCGCGCCATTGACCGCAGCGAGGTGTGGGCACTGGTCAAGCGTGAACAGAGTGCCGCTGCCACCAGCAAACTGACCACATCGCTGTCATACACCAAGACCGTGGCCAGTACCGACACGGTGCGTAGCATGCAGCAGGTGGCAAAATACGCACATAGCGATGCCGAGTGGGATGGCTATGAATTTGTGCTCAACGACTCGTTCCCCACATCACGCACGCTCTCGCCCGTGAAGTGGGAGACCCCCGAAGAGTGGGATCAAGAGAAGTTTGACTCCTACTACCCGTCGACCTTCCAAACTGAGTTCATAAACTATGTGGTGAATGCGCTCACTAAGGACAGTCTGTACTATAACGACTTGCGTAATGTGTACATCAACTATGCTTTCACCACCGAGCAGTTTGAGGCGATGAATGCCAAGTATGGTGTGTCATATCCTACCGAGACCGAGACGGGCAAGAAATCGGATGCATGGTTCACTAACGACAAAATTGACCACTACTATTACACCACAGTGACTGAAGCCGGCGTGCTGGTTTATCATGAGATAGCCACTGCCGAGGATGCGCCGAGCGGTGTGAATGTGTATCCCGTCTATGAGTCAAGCCCATGGCTGTTCAGCCGTTACAGCGATGACACGGGCGGCCGCATCACTACGGTGCGTCGCGATTGCATGCCATACTGGAAGGATTTGATTAGCCAAATTCCGTTCACTTCGTGGATTTATGACTCGGCCAATAAGAACTATGCCGTGTCGTTCTCGCGAACCTACTATCTGCGCCCTGAATTCCGCGTCTATGACACCGAGGGCAAGATGGGTGTCACTACCGATAATAAAGAAATTACCCTCAACTAAACATGACTATGATGAAGACTATGATTCATAAATTCAGTTTACTGGCGGTGTTGATGCTGCTGTTAGGGGCTTGTGTGGACAAGGACCCCGACTACGGCAACTTCCCGACCAAGGATGTTGACTTCACCTACAATGTTGACGGCGACCAGTATCAGTTAGACTTCTATGTCGTGTCCACGATACAGTTTAACAATACCTCATCCAAGTCGGGTGCTGTGACATGGGACTTTGGCGACGGTTCTACCTCGACCGATGCCAACCCCAAGCACAAGTTCGACAAGGCGGGCATCTATCAGGTCACGCTCAATGTCGACGGTGTGGGTAGCCGCACCTATCCGCTGCTCATCTACGACATCGCCCCTGTGCTGAGTGTCGCCGAGCAGTCGGCTCCCACAGTGGTGATTAACGATGTGAATGTGCTACTCGATGTGGAGTTACCTAACCCCGAGAACCTCATCTGCAAGTACATCTGGAAGTTCCCCGAAGGCACCAAGACCGCCGATGGCAACGAGATTACTACCTTTGAAGGCTACTCGCATGCCGATGGCACCATCGACAATCCCGGTCGACTCACCTTTAAGAACATAGGTTCGCAAAAGATTGAGATGCAGACCTGGTTTGACATCAACGGCGAGAACCGTCGACTTGAGGATGCCTATGTCAATGTGCAGGTGGGTAGTTCAGTACCCGCTCCCACGCTCTACTATGCCGAGCTTGGTGGCAACATCATGGCCTATAAACTGGTCGATATGTCGCAACTGCCCGCAGGCACCAAGAATATGCCTTTTGACATGGGTGTGAACTCAGGCAATATGCCCACGCAGATTGTGTTTGCCGTGCAGTCGACCAAGACCGACGAGACCACCATTGAGCAGGACAACGTGTATATTCTGGACTGCGGCAGGCAGTACTACTATGTGAACGACGAAAACAGTACGCTGGGCGACGGCAAGATTACAGTGATGAGTGCCGACGGTTCTACGGTCGACATTATGGTGACCAATGTGGGCCAGCAGGCGTTCAACGACCCGTTCCAGGGCTTTGCCGATGCCACCAACCTGTATTACACCGACCGCAACACCGGCATTCGCCGCTTGCCGCTGGAAACCCGTGGCGAGAAGGAATCGACCAACTTTAGTAGCACAGCAGGCTATTTCGTGGTCAACAACCAACTGGCATACTACGGCAACGGCATCTCTTACGGTGCCATTCACACCGGCTTGTATATCGACAAAACCGGTATGTTCTGGTGGGCCAAGAATTACTCGGGCTATGGCATTTATCGCTTCAGTTCAGGCGACATTGGCAAGACGGGCGTGGGCGTGCCCATCCCGCACCCCATTGTGCTGAACAACACGCAACCCCGTGCCTTCACGCTCGATGAGGACCTGGGCAACCTGTATGTGTGGATGACCAAGGGAACGACCCCGTATCCCGGTTTCGGACACTACACTATGCCCGGACCGAACGAGACGGTGGAATATGACAAGTATGTATCCTTCATCCAAATGGAGGCCGACCCCATCAACACCACCGATGCCGAGGGTGTGTACACAACGCAAATGGCTGTCGACAAGCAGACTCACTATGTGTACTTCGGTTTCCGTGCCGCTGCGGGCGAGAAGACCTACACTACCGGTCTCTATTACTACGATCCCGAGACTATGAAGGTGGTCAACACGGGCGCTACTACTGCTAAGATTCTGGGTGTGACCATCAATCCGCGACTGACGAACTTGTTCTGATGTCGAACCGATTTGACGGTCGCTAACCGTTAACACTCAATAAAGCCACGGCTTAGCGATAGGTCGTGGCTTTTTCAAAACAAAGAATGCGATGAAGAAATTTTCAGTTATATTATTGCTGGCCTTGTTGCTTGGCACTTGGTCAACTCAGGCGCAGACGCATGTGAAGCGAGAGCAACGCGGCGTGTGGATGAGTGCCTATGTGAGCGACTGGCCCGGTGGTGCCATCACCGAGTCAAATGCGGCCGCCATGAAGCGTGCCTGCCAAAAGATGCTCGACACGCTGGCCGTGAACAACATGAACGCCATCTACTTTCATGTGCGTGCCATGTGCGACGCGCTCTATGAGTCATCTTACGAGCCGTGGTCGAATTTGGTGGGCGGTCAGCGAGGTCATGCTCCGGCGTTTGACCCGTTTGCCTATCTCATTGACGAGGGCCACAAGCGCGGCATCGAGATTTATGCTTGGGTCAATCCTTATCGCTATGCCTCCAAGTCGGCAGGCTTGTGGGGACAGAGCGAACTTGACTATGTACACACGCATCCTGAGTGGCTGTTGCAAGACGACTATGAGACGGTGCTGAATCCGGGCATTCCTGAAGTGCGTCAGCGTATTGTTGACGTGTGCAAGGACATCATCGTGAAGTATGACTGCGACGGCTTGGTCTTTGATGACTATTTCTACAATCAGGACGGTGCGTCATTTGATCTGGACTCGGCCCTGTATAATGCCTATCGCCGGGACGGCGGTACCATGTCGCAGGGCGACTGGCGGCGTGAGAACGTGAACATGATGGTGCACGACGTGAACCAAATGGTCAAACTCACCAAGCCCTGGGTGCGTTTCGGCATCGGTCCTGCCGGTGTGGCTTGTTCCAGCCCTACTGTGGCGGCCCAGTATGGTGTTGACCCAAGCCCGGGTAGCGACTGGCAGTATAACCAAATTTACAGCGACCCCATGGCATGGATATCGCGTGGCGATATCGACTTCATGGCCCCGCAAGTCTACTGGAACACTAAGGGTACTTACACCCCGGTTACCACATGGTGGGGTAAGATAGGGCAGAAGTTCAACCGTCACGTCTACATCAGCGGCTATGCCGTTGACCGCATTGTGGATGGCTCGGACTGGAACCTTGACGAGTATCTGCTGCAAGTGCGGGTGATGCGCGACGCTATGCTCAGCGGCAATTATGGCATGGTCTACTTCAAGTACAGCACCTGGCGTAATCTTTCCGGGAATCTTAACGGCAAAACCAAGCAGTTGCGCCATTTCTTGAAAGATAGCGTGTACACTACACCGTCGTTGAGCCCTTCGGTGGCATGGATGCGACCTGCTCAGACTTATGGCACCGTTACCGGCCTGGAGCGTGTGGCTGACTCACTGGTGTGGGATGCTGTTGACAATGTGCGCTATGTTGTCTATGCCATTCCTGATTCGGTAGATATAGCCACCTTCAATTGCCAGCCTCAATATATACTGGGTGTGCGTTATGCTCCGGTCTATAGCCTGCCTGATGCTTACAAGGAAGGATATGACTTTGCCGTTACCATCCTTGACCGGTGGGAGAACGAGTATGCGCCACTGCAAGTGGGCGCAACGCCGCATCAGGCTCCCAAGCCTGTGTTGCTCGCTCCTGCCGCGGGCGAGACGACAGCCGAACTCAACTATCTGCAATGGACGTGCGGTGAGTCGGCAGGGCCGCTCAACTACACCCTGCAGGTCTATCGCGATGCCGACCTGGCCGATATGGTGGCATGTGTGCAACTTGATTCGGCACGCTATGCCATTGCCTCGGTTCCCGGATTGGAGGAGGGGACCTACTACTGGCAAGTGACCGCTTGCGGCTTGAACCAGAGCCCGGCCGCCAGCGATGTGGGCAGTTTTACCTATGAACACATGCGCGTGACATCGCCCGCCGATGGCACATCGGGTCTGTCGCTCACACCCACATTCACCTGCACGCAGGCCTCTCCCGGCACCAACTATTTCCTGGAGTTCTCCACGGTGTCAAGTTTCACCACCATAGCCTATACCGCTACGAGCAATGCGCCGATCTTTGAGATTCCCGCTTTCAAACTCATGGGTGGTTGCACCTACTATGTGCGTGTGCGTGCGCGCCTGGGCGATGCCGAGGTGACAAGCAACGCCATTCGTGTGCAGACGGCCGATGTCATTCCCACCGTACCTGTGTATGTTGTGCCTGAAACCGACAACGCCACGCTCACGAACCGCTCAAAGATACAATTTGAGTCGCAACAGGGCACACAGTCGCTGCGTGTTGAAATCAGCTCAAATCCATCGTTCCCGGTAAGGACTTCGTATCGCGGCACCATCACCGACGAGACTTTTGCTACTCCGCCACTGGGCACCATTACGGGAGTCGGTAGAATGATCGACGGCAAGACCTATTATGTGCGTGGCCGTTATGCCTATTACACGATAGCCACCGGCAATGTGGTGCAGTACACTGACTACTCGCCCGTGCGTCAGTTCCTGTATCAGGAATTACCTCCCGGCGATGTGACCGGTGACGGTAGCGTGAATGTGACGGATGTCACTGCGCTGGTTAACATGATTCTGGGTGTTATCGCCATGGACGAACCGGCCGCTGATGTTGATGGCAACGGCGCAATCAATGTCTCCGATGTCACCGCCCTCATCAACATCATCCTCGGCATCAGTTAGATGTGAGGGGTGAGATGTGGGGTGTGAGGGTTCTCGGAGTCCTCTGAGTTCTCCGAGTTCTCTGAGAATTTTGAGAACAGAGTAAAAAATTATTAGTGTCCGATTAAAAGTCCGTTAGGACTGTCAAGAACCTAGGCAGGGGTAAAGCCGCAGGCGAGAACCCCTGTCAGTTAGGCATATACAACATTAGTCCCGTAGGGACGGCAGAATGTGAATCAAGTTTTTTATCTGTCGCCCCTGATGGGGCTAATTATATTGAATATCACCTTAAAACAGGGGTTGCGCTTCGCTCCACCACCTGCCTATTATCTACCCAGCCCTGACGGGCTTCATAGTAAGCTCAATATTTTAAAAAACATTTAAACAGCTCAGGCATAGTGGATTGCAGTGTGCCTAAAATCTTTTATCGGACAACAATAGTAAAAAAATAGTGTGAGGTGGCATTTTGTGCCGCCTCACTATTTTGTGCGCCAGCCCTTGCACTGTTTATTGGTGATGCAGATTTATGAATCTTTTTGAGACCAACGTTATATCAAGCCTGAGTTGGTGGCGAGGGTGAGGGCCTCAGTGATGGAGCGAGTGCCCAGGCGTTCAAACATCACTCGCTTGTAGGTCTTGATGGTGTCAATAGAGCGATTCATCTTGTCGGCTATCTGTGCCACGGTAAGACCTTGTGCCGAAAGTATGAGCACCTGTCTCTCTTGTGGGCGCAGTTTGACAGTCTCACGGGTAATCCAGCGGTGGTAATCCAGTGAATATTCCCAATAACTGGCCGCTCCCTTCTTGCGCAGCTCAATGTGTCCGGGCTCGCTATGAGAAGAGAGTGACACCACGCACATCGATAGCCATAGCCTGCCGTCTTCAGCAAGTGCGAATGGGGTCATTTTGTGATTGATGAGAAAACTGTTCTCTCCATCCACAATGTGAAAATCATAGCTTATGAAATAGCCATTGCGCTCCTCAACAGGGATGCTATTGAATTTCTTGAATCCCGCCGTGTTGATTTCCAGTAGCATGGCTTGCTCGTTTTCGGGCACATGATCAATGTAGAATTGGTAGCCCATTTCTTTCATCTGCTCGGCCGTGTGTCCACCCAGAAACAGCGGATTGCTTGCCACATGTAGGAACTCGCGCTTGAAGTAATCAATTACATAAATGCTCTGATAGGTGGCGTTGGCCATAGCATCGATGGCACGCTTGAGCAGTTCAAGGTGGGAATACCGCTCATCTTGAATCTCGTTAACCGTATTTAATGTCCCGAAGAAATCTTCAACCTTTGCCATAATGGTATGATTTGCGGTTGCAAAGTTAATGCAAATATCGGAATTGTTAATGTTTTTTCACACCCTAAAGTGTGAAAGTTGGCTGTTTTTCAATATTGCCGCAACTTTTCACCCTTTAGTGTGTGTCAAATGCGTGAACATGACAATAATTTTGCTCTCACAAAAAACATAATAAAACAGATACAACAATGAAACGAATTCAATTCTTATTTCTTTGTGTGCTCACGGCTTCTTGCTCAATCATAAGAGGCTATCGTGCAGACGGTGAAAGTGGCCCACATATTTATAGTTTTGAACATCACGAGCATGACACGATAGCAAACGGTAAAGACACTTTCCAATTCCCATGCGCCAAGCAGCAAGCCGCTTGGATTGATACACTGCATTTCTTCAATCAAGGCTCACGGTACAAGAATCTAACACTGGCAGAAGCTCTGTCAGATAAAACCGACACACAAGGCATTCTTATCATTCAAAATGACAGTATTATTTACGAGAAATATTTTGGCGATATTTCTTCCGATAGGTTGGCAACTATTTTCTCTATATCGAAATCCATAACTTCATTGTTGTGCGGAATTGCCGTAGATGAGGGTTATATCAAAAGCATAGATGATGCAGTTACTGAGTATCTACCAGAATTGAAAAAGAAAGACCCATTGTGGCAGAAACTCACCATTCGCCATCTGCTCAATATGCAGAGTGGATTGGATTTTGATGACACCTATTCCCTCAAACTTAAGAACTTTAAACGCCTTAATGCGATGGCTCAGTTGAATTACGGCCATGACCTGATGAAGCAAATTCGTGGTCTGAAGTTTCGCTGCACACCGGGCTTGGAATATAGATATGAAAGTATGTCTGCCGAGATTCTTGGTGTGGTAATAGAGCGAGCCACAGGCAAACGCTATGCCGATTACCTTAGTGAAATGGTTTGGAAACCTTTGCAGATGGAATCACTGGCTATTGTGAATATCGACAGTCGCAAACATGATATAGCCCATGCTTTCGGCGGAATATCCACCACTATGAATGATTTGGCTAAAATTGGTCGTCTTTACTTAAACAAAGGAATGTGGAATGACAAACGCATCGTGAGTGAAGAATGGATACGGCAATCCACAGAATATGATGCCGATAACGACGGCTATCACTTCAATTGGTATAATCTAAGCAATATTGGTGCCGATAAGTCTCAATTCCCAGGCTTTTACGCTCACGGTATTCGAGGTCAAGTGTTATATGTCAATCCATATAAGAATCTCATAATGGTACGGATAGGAAAGCATGACAACACCTTTGCTTCTATTCCATATGTTTTTGAACAGTTAAGCAATATAATGGAAGGAAGATGAATTAGAGATTGACCAAGGCGTTCTAAAACGACCGCCACTTGGTTCAACAGACTGATAAGGATTAAGCGCATCTCTTTCGGGAGGTGCGTTTTTTCGTGTCTTTTGAAATTGGGGTGATTGACACCGAACTTTGCGGTGAAAACAATCTCTAATCACTCATCACTAATCGCTCATCAGAAATGGATTTTTTCGTAGAAACACTCAAAAACGCCTCACTGCACATTCATGCCGTGTGGCTCGCAATCGCCTACATCGCCGTGATACTGGCAATGGCCGTCGATTTCATCGCCGGACTTAAAAAGGCGAAACAGGCAGGAAAGGTCACAACAAGCAGGGCATTGAAAATGACCACGGAGTAAGCCACCAAATACTTTCTCCCCATGTTGTGCCTCTCCTGCATCAACGTGCTGACATCGGTCGTGTTGCCGGCACCGTTCTTCACCCTGCTCATGGGCGCGTTCAACATCTTCTGTGAATGGAAGTCGGTGCTTGAATCCACACACGACAAGCAGCATTGCTTGCTCCGCTTCGGGTACATGGTCGATGTAGAACTGATAGCCCATCTTCTTCATTTGCTCGGCAGTGTGACCACCCAGGAACAGCGGATTGCTTGCCACATGCAGGAACTCGCGCTTGAAATAGTCTATCACATAGATGCTTTGATAGGTAGCGTTGGCCATAGCATCGATGGCACGCTTGAGCAGTTCAAGGTGGGAATACCGCT
>CAMKGM010000044.1 GCA_946412245.1 uncultured Bacteroidales bacterium | reverse complement strand
ACTCGGACCCGCGACCTCGACCTTGGCAAGGTCGCGCTCTACCAACTGAGCTACTTTCGCAGTCGCACAATTTTTAATTGCGGGTACAAAGTTAGTGCTTTTTATTGAAACTGCCAAGAAAGTAGCAAAAAATTTTCAAGAAAAATGCGATTATTTTCGATTGCCGAGCAGAGCAAAGAACTCGTTTCTCAAGTCAACCCTCTCAAACTCACCTCGATATTGCATCGTAACGGTGGTTGACTCTTGTTTCTCAACTCCGCGCATCTTCATGCACAAGTGTTGTGCTTCGCACACAACGATGACGCCACGGGTGGCAAGATTGTCGTAAACAATGTCGCACACCTGCTGTGTGAGTCGTTCCTGTACTTGCAGTCGACGCGCGAAACCTTCTACCACACGCGCAAGTTTGCTCAGTCCCACGATTTGTCCGTCGGGAATGTAGCCGACCGATATTTTGCCGAAGAATGGCAGAATGTGGTGCTCGCACTGTGAGTAGAACTCAATGTCCTTAACAATCACCATCTCCGAGCCGGGATGCTCAAATATGGCCGACTTGATGATGGCATCGTTGTCCTGCTGATAACCGAGCGTGTTTTCAAGCAGGGCCTTGGCGGCACGCTGCGGTGTTTTGACAAGCCCTTCACGATTGGGGTCCTCGCCAATGAGTTTAAGTATTTCCTTGTAGTGTTCAGCTATCTTATCAACCCGCTGTTGGTTGTAGACAAATTGTTTAATCATGTGTCCAAACGTTAATATTATCGGTCACCAAGATAATGTCGGATGCAAAGGATGGGAAGGAGCGTTTAACTTTACGCAGAGCTTTTTGTGCTTCTTGCTTTGACTTAAAGTCGCCGATGCGCAACCGCCACTGCGGCGCCACATAGGAGATGTAGGTGCGGTAGTGGGGGTACTTCAGTGCCACTTCACGTGCCCTTGAACGAGCCTCATTGCGTCCTTGTCGACTGCTGGAGAAGTAGACTTGAATGCGGTAACCGGCGGCACGCTTGCGCACCGACTGGTTTGAGAGACTATAGTCCTTGGCCGACTTGCGACTGGTGGTCGATTGTTTTTTCTCGGTCGTGTTATTCTCGGCCGATTCGTGTTTTTCTTTACTTTCTTGCGAGGATTTAACTTCGGATTTTCCGGTTGGCTGGCTCGCCTTTGCTTTGTCCTCTGTTTTCTTTGTCGTTGAGGAGCTATGACGATTAGTGAGTCCCGATGGGGCATTAACCGTCACTTGCGCCGACACCACGCCTGCGCATGAAAGTGCGATGGCGATTATAGCCACCGAAAGCCAACGATAAGAATGCCATTTACACATAATACATCAAGTTAAAATCTTCAATTGGTTGCAAAGGTAGCAAAAAAACCTTTGCAACCAACTATAATTGTGATAAAATCGTTATCAGAATGCAGTCACGATGCCCATAAAGTCAGCTGCCTTGAGCGATGCACCGCCAATGAGGCCGCCGTCAATATCGGGTTTTGCAAACAGTTCAGGTGCGTTGCCGGGCTTGCAGCTGCCGCCATAGAGAATGGTCATATCATCGGCCACTTTGTCGCCATATTTTTCAGCGATGAGTGCGCGAATCATGGCATGTACTTCTTGAGCCTGATCGCTTGTGGCAGTCTTGCCTGTGCCAATGGCCCATATGGGTTCGTAGGCAATGACGATGTCAGCCATTTGCTCTGCTGTGAGGTGGAAGAGCGACTCGCTGATTTCAGCCTTGATGAAGTCGGCATACGTGCCGGCCTCACGCAACTCCAGACTCTCGCCGCAGCAAAAGATTACCTTGAGGCGATTCTCGAGTGCGAGGTCAACTTTCTCCTTGAGCATTTGGTTGGTTTCGTGGAAGTACTCACGGCGTTCAGAGTGTCCAAGAATAACATAGTTAGCACCGGTTGAAGCCACCATGGGTGCACTCACTTCGCCGGTATAGGCACCGCTCACGTGGTTCGCGCAGTTCTCGGCAGCGAGGCCCACTTTGTTGATGTCGATAACGGCCTTGACCGCAGTCAGGTGTGTAAAGGGCACGCCAAGCACCACCTCGCACTTTAGGTTGCCTGTAGCGGCAACTACTGCGTCATTAACTTCCTTTGCCAGGTTCACTCCTTCGGGCACGGTTGTGTTCATTTTCCAGTTGCCCGCAACAATGTTTTTTCTCATTATACTGTAATTAAAATATGTTTGTAATTTCCAATTAGACTTTAAAAACGATACAAAGTTAATTGCTTCGTGACAATTTACCAAATTTATTGGTTTGCAGTTGTCAGTTCTCAGAGCTCTCGGAGTTCTCAGAGTTCTCGGAACTCTCGGAGCTCTCGGAGGGCTTTTCTTCTTGTTTGCCTCGCAGCCTACGCCAAATTGTGCCCACCAGCACATGAGTGCGGTTTACCACCAACAGAGCCAGGAGCGCCATCAGCAATAGCCAACCGGCCCGCTTCAGAATGGCGCTTGGGTTATAGTCATCGCTCAGTTGCGCAAGTGGCAAGTTGTCGTCACGCAGGCGCTCGGGATCAAGCGAAGCGAGTGTACGCTTCCACACAATGCGACCGTCATGAAGCATCACCACCGCGGGATTGCCGCGCGCAATCATCCTCAAGTCAGAGTCATCCATCGAGTAGGTATCATAAGATGCCATCGAGATATCGCGCCACTCTTCCATTTGCTGTTCAGTAGCCGAAGTCAGCGCGGCAACGGTAGCGCCCTGCCCCACTGCCTTTTCAGTGAGATTGTTAATAACAAAGGTGTAAGCTATGTTCACACCGGGCAGGTCGGGGAAGAGATACAGGAGTGCATCGCCTTGTGTTGTGAGCACCTCATCGGTCACATCAGTTCCATTGTCAAAGATAGCGAGAGGCTGCTCAAGCACCCTACCCTTAGGCTGCTTATCGCCTTTCACGCGACGATCCACATAGGTCCACTCACTGTCGTCGTCAGGCACGCTATCAATAGAGAATTCCTTCTGCACACCGTCTTTTTCATAAATAAACACATAATCGTCGTCGGCTGGTTGCGCTTCGGGCTCCACCCCCAACTTTGCCCCCACGGGATAGGGTCGATAATCAATGAGCGGTTGTTTGAAGTAACCATTGTAGGCAATCACACTCACATAGGCAAGCGCAATAACGCCCACCACCCAATTCACGGCTGGCCCATAGATGCCATGCACTCGCTTGTTGAACATGACCAAATAAATCAGAGCCGGCACTATGAGCAGATTCTTAAAGAACGTTGCCCAGTTGCTCATGTGCGTAGCGT
Source organism: uncultured Bacteroidales bacterium (assembly GCA_946412245.1). Classification (GTDB taxonomy): domain Bacteria; phylum Bacteroidota; class Bacteroidia; order Bacteroidales; family Muribaculaceae; genus Sodaliphilus. Next base: position 22,135 of record CAMKGM010000044.1, on the reverse strand, counting down.
CGCCAAAGCAACCGCAGTCGGGCACGGCATCGGTTATCGCAAGCCATAGCGTGAGCGGCAACAGCACGGACATCATGCACAGCAACAGCACCGGCGCACTGCGACGATAAGCCCCGACAAGCACAAACAAGCCCAGCATAAACTCAATGGCAGCCAGTATGAAAGCAAATGCCAAAGACGCCGGAACCAACTGATCGAAACCCAGCACATTAAAGTACTCGGTGAGTTTGTACATACCGCCCCACGGGTCAATGGCCTTGGCAAACCCCGAGTAGATGAATGTGAGTCCCAATAACACACGCAGCACCCACACAATCACAGTGTTCCACTTGCTTGCCGCCACAGCCTCGCCCCACTCGGGCATCTTGAATTTGAACAACTTCATCTCAAAAAGGTCCTTTAACGGAAATCACATTTCACTGCCCTCATTGTGCCTGATGAGCGCAAACACGGCATAGTTAATCATATCCTGATAGTTGGCGGCAATGCCTTCTGAGACAAGCGTCTTGCCGGCATTGTTCTCAATGGACTTGGTTCGTTGAACCTTTGTGAGAATAAAGTCGACATAGCTACTGGTGCGCATGTCGCGCCATGCCTCGCCATAGTCGGTGTTCTTGGCCATCATCAAGTTCTTGGTCTCGGCAATGTATTTGTCATAGAGTTCCACTGCCTGCTCGCGACTCATGTCAATAGTGTCGCTAAAGCCACGTTCAAGCTGAATCAGCCCTATCACGCCATAGTTCACAATGCCTATGAACTCGCTGTAGATGTCGTCATCCACCTTAGCTTCGCCATTGAGCATAATGGTGCGAATGCGTTTGGCATTAATAAAAATCTGGTCAGTGATTGTCTTGGGTTGCTCTATGCGCCATGATGGTCCATAGTCCCGCATCTTGAGTACAAACAGATCGCGGCATTGAGCCACCACTTCGTCATATTGTTTGTTAGTGTCTGGCATATTATTTTATGTATTCTGACATTTCAGTCATGATTTAACTTGCAAAGTTACTAAGCTTTTAGCATTTGTGCAAACCTCCGCTTCAATGTTTAACCCAATTCGGTCATTAGGATTTGGGTTTAACGAGAGTTAAGAATGCCGTTTGCCACTTGCAAGGCGGTGAGCATCGACACGCCCTGGCGACACGCGAGCTTCATCGAGTTGGTATTGCTCAAAATGCTGCCCACCGCATACAGGTTCTCGATGGTACGCCCATGCTTCGAGGTGCGGAAGTGCTCGTCGGTGCGCACGCCAAAGTTAGTGTACGGCTGCAGACTCAGCACGTCGCTCGTGGTCCATTGCTGAGGATCGTCGAGAGCATCAATATCAAGGTCAAATATAGGCTCTGCCACGCGGTCATAACGTGCCTCAAGACCTTTCACTCCAAACGAACCCGACGCTATCACATAGTGCTCAGCCTGCAGCAGGTCGTGCGTCACATGTTTCGACGATTTCACCGCCTCAATGCGGTCGTTCTCAATAATGGCACTCATCGCACGGTCACCTTCAAGCAGCGTTCCGCCCAGCGAGGTGAACAACGACCGCAGGTGGTCCGACAGTTCATGACCGGCACAGGTGGGCGGCAAGGTGGGCACCACGCTCAAGCGTCGCTCCAGCCGCTCGTTCATTTCGGTCAATTCCATGTCGCCAAAGATGTGTGGCACAAGCACAGGGCATTGTCCCGCAAAACCATCAAGTTGCTTGAGCAATGCCTCACCCTGCCTTTGACGAGCAAGCGCCGGCGCTTTAAGAGCAGCCTTTCCCACCGAGGTGATATTGAGCTCAAGTGCTTTCACCTGCACTTCGGCGCCGGCCTTTCGCAAACCCTCGGCAAGAAACTCAACGGGAAAATCAAGAAATGGCTTGTAGTAAGCAACCACAAATTGTCGTCCCTCAAGACTGGGTGTGTCAAATGCGGTCAAGTGAACAGGTGTGAGCCATGTGGGCTTGAGTGCGCCCATCGGGGTAAGCCTATATTGGTTAGCAACAGGGCATTGTGGTGCCGACGCTTCGTCATGGCTTGGCGGGGAAACAGGCAGTTGGCTTATCATTTCATAGGCTTGCTCGGCAAGTTGCCTAATGCGTTGCAAGCCATGTGTCGCCACGATTTTTGAATAAGGATGACTGGGGTCGAGTTTGTTGATTGCTTCAAAGGGATGCTCCACCACCTTGCCCTCGTTGTCGTAGCCCAGCAGGTCAAAACTGCCGCTGTGCATAGGCAGAGTGCCGGAGTTCGGAGCAAGAACGGCCACTCGTTTGCCCGCTTGCGCCAGCGCAATGGCACAGGTCATGCCACTCAGGCCTGCTCCTATTACTAACACGTCGTACCTCATATTTCTTTCTCTTTTATAGTTTTCATAATCTGATCCACTCCGCACAAGTCCTGATACACCAGAGCTGTATTATAAGCTTCGCTCAATGTGTCGCTCCATGTCACGGGACGCATTCCTTTCCAGCGCTCGTTCATGAAGTTCACAAGTCGCTTCATCGCCTCGTCTTCACCCTGACGCGCACACATCTTGCGAGCCACGCGACAAGCACACATTCGCCCTTGGCAAGGTCCCATACCCAGACGGGTGCGCCTACGCAGGGCGTCGAAGTCCACATCATCGTCCTCGTTCAAGATAGTTTCCACCTCGTGTTCGGTCACGCCCTCGCAGGTGCACAGCAAGCGGTTGTTCTTGTCATGTCGCCAAGGCTTTGATATGGTAAAGTCGTGCCATGTGGTCGATGTTGAAGCGGCTGCGCTGTCACTGCCGGGCAATGCGGTTGTGGCAGTGGCGCAACGCCTACTTAGGCGCAGTTTCTTACAAGCAAGGTCGGTCGCCATTTGTGCCATGAGCCTATAGGTCATCATTTTTCCGCCGGTGATTGTAATGAAATTCTCCACACCATCGCGCTCGCTGTGATCTATGCAAGAGATACCTCGGCTCACATTGCGACCGGTCGGGTCATCATCGTCAGCAACGAGGGGGCGTACTCCCGCGTAGGCCCTGAGCACGCGCGTGCGAGCAATCGCGGGTGCCAGTTTCACACCCTCGGTGAGCAGCATTTGTGCCTCCTCTACCGTAACGCTCATGTCCTCAATTTCCTCGATAGGCACGCGGCGGCTCGTGGTACCCAGCACACACACATTGCCGGTAGGCACCAGTATGTCGGCATTGGCTGGCTTGCGACACCTATTTATCACCATCTTGTTCACACGCTGACCAAGCAGCAGCAACGCACCGCGGGCAGGGAGCATCTTCAGTTCCACTCCTGCAAGTTTAGCAACAAGAGTACTCCAAATGCCGGCAGCATTAATCACCACACCGGCATCCACCCGTTTCTGCTCGCGAGTAAGGTTATCGCGCAGGGTCACTGCACTGACGGCATTGCCTGCGCGATGAATGGCAACCACCTCATGATAGGTGAGCACCGTGGCACCGTGCAGCTGTGCGTCAAGCACATTGCTCATGGTGAGCTTGAATGGGTCGATCGAGGCGTCAGGCACCAGCACCGCACTCACAAGAGTAGGATTCACTGCCGGCTCAATGCGACGCGCCTCGGCTGCGTCAATCACCTCGGCGTTGATACCCGCCTCGTGGCACGACTCAACCAGTCGAGCCTGATAGGCAAGGTCGTCTTCGGGCAACGAGATAAACAACCCACCGGTGGGTTCAACGCAATGCCGGGCAATTCGGCACAATATCTTGTTCTCTTCGATGCATTCACGGGCATTCTCCAGGTCGGTCACCGCATAACGCGCACCGCTGTGCATCAGTCCATGATTGCGGCCTGTGGTACCATAGGTCAGGTCATGACTCTCCACAAGCAGCGTGCTCATACCGCGCATAGCGCAGTCTCGAGCCACACCGGCACCCGTCACGCCGCCGCCCACAATCACCACATCATATTGTGATAGCAATTTCTCTGTCATCTGAAATCTCTTTTTCCCGATTCTTTCAAGCTTTTTCGCTCGGGGTTTTAACTTTACGGCAAAGTTACACAAACATTTTGAAGTAATCAAGTACTGTGTGAGTTATCTGTTGGCATATTTCTGATTTACATTTTGCGCCTAAAAAATAAATTAAATTGATTGTTTTTTGAAGATTTGTGTTTAAATTTGAAGTGTAAACTAATTCTATTCATTTTTAAAAGATGCTATGACCTGCTTTGTGGTTTATCTGGGCGAGAAAGCCGGAGTCGCCGGTTCATTCAAATATCCCGTTGCCAAGGCTGCCGAGGCCGAGAAGGTAATCATGCCTGTGGTGAAAACCATCAAGCTGAAATAACACCACCAACTGAAACTGTATCAAAAACTGCTTTTGATACACGTTCCTACAACTTCAATCTTGCGCGCCTCCCTGACCATTTGAGCAGGGGGGGCGCCATTTTTTTCAAATAGTAAGAACACAAAAAAATTCATTGGAACTACTGAAAAATATAAATAAATTGTTGTAATATTCACAAATAATAACGAAATTTGCAAAGATTTATTAATTATTATTCATTATTCATCAACCAAAACAAAATGAGACGACTCTTAGCATTCGCTCTTGCCATTGCCGCCGCGCTACCCGCATATCACGCCATAGCGCTTACTGATATGGCACTTAGCAGTGAGCAAACTGAAACCATAGAGCAGCCCATTAACGGGGAGCAACCTGAGGCTATGAGCATGCCTGCTGGCGATAGCGTTGCCGTCAGTGACACCATAAAACCTTACGAGCCACCCAAGGCCCCCGACTTCAATTTCATCAAGAGTCGCACTAATCCGGCTGTGAAGCCTTACAAGTTCCTCGACGACCAAACTTGGGTGGGACTTCCCCTTTTTGCTGCCGGACTCATCGCTAAAAGCGAGAAAACCGCCTTCAGACAAGACTACAACAACTCTAACACCCGCATCAGGCTCATTAAGTACAATTTCCATAACGAAATCGACAACTACACACAATATGTGCCCCTGGCTTTGACCATCGGACTCAAAATAGGCGGAGTGGAGAGTCGAAGCGACTGGCCCAGATTCTGGGCTTCAGCCGCTGCTTCCAGCGCCATTATGGCCGGCATTGTGAACGGGGTGAAATACACCGCCAGCGAATTGAGGCCCGACGGCTCAACACGCAACTCTTGGCCTTCTGGACACACTGCCACGGCTTTCATGGCGGCCACAATTCTCCACAAGGAGTATGGCATGACTCGCTCGCCATGGTACTCTGTGGGTGCCTACACCCTGGCCACTGCAACCGGCGTGATGCGGGTGCTCAACAACCGCCACTGGATTTCCGACGTCCTCTCAGGTGCAGGCATCGGCATCTTGTCCGTGGAGTTGGGCTACGGCTTAATGGACCTCCTGTTCAAGAACCGCGGACTTCAGCGTGGCGATCAAAGTTCTTTCCCCGACTTGAGCAAAAACCCATCCTTCTTCGACATTTCTATGGGCGTTGGCATCGGTAACAAGAATCTTGTCCTACCCCCCGTGCATTTCGATTTGCCACAAGAGGTAATCGACTTATTAGACGGTGAAACGCTCGACTCTGACGAACCACTACACCTCAAGTTCCGCTCGGCTACCGTGGTAGGGGCCGAAGGCGCCTATTTCTTCAACCGATACATTGGCCTCGGGGGCCGACTCAGAGTCAAAGCCACCCCCATCAACGGATGGAGCAAATTCGCCCTGAGCGAAGAGTCTGAAATTCAAGAGTTTTTCAAAGACCCCACAATGGCACACACCATTCAAAACATTGGACTCATCATTGAGAGCGACCACATCACCGAGTTTGCCGCCGATGCCGGAGTGTACTTCAACCTCCCGCTTTCTTCGCGTTTTGCCTTGGGCAGCAAGTTGCTGTGTGGGCGCAGCATGATGGCCGACATTGAGGTGAAAGGTTCCTATGCCGGAGAACAGCTTGAGTTTAACTATGAAGCTCTTGAAAACGACGACATAGCCATTTTCAAGTCCACCGACAAAATGGTGGCCTATTCGTGGCCTTATGTCAATGTCAACGCATCTAACTCAATGAAATTCGGCACGGGCATCTCACTCACCTACGCACACAAGAACAATTTCGCCTGGCGAGTGTTTTGCGACTACGACTATGCGCGCAAAACATTCACCGCTTCCTACAATCCTTTCGGCCTCATGAATGGCTTGTGCCCCGATTTTGTAACTCTTATGGACATTTATGGCTGGCAATGCACCAAACCCGTGGAGTCGAGCGTCAAGAAATCGCTGCACCAGTGGGTGTTTGGAGCCGCTATTTCTATTCATTTCTAAAACTGAAATCTCACTGAATTTAAGTATTATGATAAAAAAAGTTTTTTCTTCACTTTTTCTTGTGGCATCCGTCTTCACCGGCGTAGCGCAAAACAGCTACATTCCCTATAAAGTTTATGACGGTGAACACAAGAATGAAATTTCGGGCTACCTCATGGGAGGCACCAATGTTGTCACCGACGGATTTGGAGGTCTTGAGGCTTCCTACACCCGACACATCACCGACCGCTGGCATGTGGGCGGCGATGCGCAATTACAATTAGGTAAACAACTGTTCTCGGCCGATGTGCAAGGCGGATACCGCCTGCCTATCAAGTACGGCAACATCTACTTCGACGGCAAAGTGATGTATAATCACTATCACCGGTGGGGATTCCATGAGTGGGCCTTCAACATCTCGGCCACCTGGGAGAGCGCCTACGTCGACATCCGACTCGGTGAGTCGCTGGTTCATTACCACAAAACAAGCAATCTCATCGGATGGGGATACACCGAGCCGTTGCTGCTCACTTTCGGACTGGGCGCAAACATTCGCCACCGCAATAATCCCTGGAATGTGGGACTATTCTTCCGCAACTACGATGACTTCTACTATGAGAACTGGAACATCAACTGGGGAATTCGATGGTATGCCAGGGTAAAGAACCAATGGCATCTCTTTGGCGAATTCAACATTCGCCCGGCTGGCTCAATGAGTCAGCTTGCCAGTAGATACGAGGGTTCGGTTAAAATGGGACTTAAATACAAATGGTAACAGATATGAAAGCAAAACACATGATTATAGCGGCTTTCGCCGCAATGGCACTGACTCAAACTTCGTGCGAAAAAGTGAGCCCGCAAGGCGTTCTTATGGCCGGCACCGGCGTTGAAGACCGTGTGAAAATGTCCGAAGCCTATTACAGAGACTACCTCATGGACTCGAAAAATGATATCTATGTAAGGCCTAACGAACATGGCGAGTACACCTATTCTTTCCTCGTAGGCGCCGATAGTCACATCACCGACGATTCCGGACGCATGGACGAGATGTTCAAAATAGGTCTTGATAACGACGACCTGCTTTATTGCCATCTCGGCGACATTGCCGACACTAAGGCCGAATACTACATCAGGCTCGATTCGCTCATGCAAGAGGCCAAGGCACGATATGTCGTCAAAAACTACAAACTTAATGACTACGGACGATGGATTCATAAATATGACCCCGACGATATGGCCGACGGCTATTCCTACGACGAGATCAAGCTACCTTTCTTTCCCGTCGTCGGCAACCACGACCTCACACACAACGGTTGGGCTCTGTGGAGCAACATCTTCCACTCCTCTTTCTATGAATTCGATGTCGTGTGCGGAACCGACCAACTCGGAAACACCGTTCGCGACCACTTCATCTTCCTCGACACCGCAAGCGGCACACTCGGTGCTCATCAGGTCGACCTCATTGAACAGGGGCTTCTTGATGGTGAGAAGAATTATCGCTACACTTTCATCTTCAGTCACACCAACATCTTCTTGCCGCAGCACTTTCAGTTCTCGTCAACATTTCCTCGCGAAGAAGCCTACTTCCTGCTCGACCAGTTTGAGAAATGGAATGCTTCAGCCATCTTCTGCGGACATGTGCACAAGTGGGACGATCGATTCTTCAACAGTGTCTACTACGTAACGCTCGACACCATGTGCGAGCGCAACAACCCCCAACCCGGCGACTACCTGGTGCGCATCAATGTGCGCGACGGTGGGGGCTATGAAATGGAGCGTGTGCACATGAACTACACTGCACCTAAAAAGTAATCCCTTTTCCCCGTGCATAGCACCCGCACGGGTGCTGTGCATAGGCACTGTGGTCAGATGGATGAAGTGAGCGGTTTATCAAAACACATTGTGGAGTTGAGTGAGGTTGAGTCAAGTCGGAGACTTGACCATGTGCTTAACACATTGTAGACTTGAGTGAGGCTGAGTCAAGTCGGAGACTTGGCCATGTGCTTAACACATTGTGGACTTGAGTGAGGCTGAGTCAAGTCGGAGACTTGACCATGTGCTTAACACATTGTGGAGCGTACGCCGGAGGTGTACGCTCCACTGTGTGATAGCGGCAACCTCTATGAACGGCATGTCGTAGATATGCCGCTGTAACCGCGAAGCGCCCCTGTCATCTATGCTGCGACTCCCGTCGCAGCCCCCTCATTCAGCATCATGTCTATGTATTGCGAGACGCAGTCTCGTACCCCACACCATCAGCATCGCCCCCGTACTGTCACTACCGTCCCCACGCCATCAGCACCACCTCTGGTCTCCCCTATGCTGCGACTCCCGTCGCAGCCCCCACCGTCAGCATCGCCATGATTATGCAGCACCACGAAGCTCCGTTAGGAGCGCCAAGCGAATAGCCAGGGGTGAAGCGAACACCAGCGATGATGATGCTGTGCATTAAAGCTCCGTTAGGAGCGATAAGCGAATAGCCAGGGGTGTAGCGAGCACCAGCAATGATGATGCTGTGCATTAAAGCTCCGTTAGGAGCGCCAAGCGAATAGCCAGGGGTGAAGCGAGCTTGCGAGCGAAACCCCTGGAATAAAGACCCACCCCCTTCTATTAGCCCCGTCGGGGCGACACCAAAATTCTTGTTTGATTTGTTCCGATTTGCACGATTTTGATAAACCGCTCACGCTCGGCAATCAGTGAGCAAGTTCACATTGCACTCGCTCACTCGCGGTTTTCTCGCGCGCGAAGCGCTCTCCAATTCAGCCGCTATCCTGCAAGATTCTTCCCTAAGAAACACACAAGAGAGCCGACGCACCACTGTACAACGGCTCTCTTGCTATGAGAAGCCACACCAAAGGATGATGGATGAAACTCCGATAAATACAGGATTTGAGGGCACCGGCATCTTTGTAATCCTCCGGTCGCAGAAGACACCCCGAGGGGTCGAGGCCCGCCATTGATACTGATGCCTTGCTCGGCATTTCAATAAAATTTGAAGAGTATCCCAATCTGCTTTGATGTGGACAATGTTTCAATGAGCTTTTTGTTCGTGAGCAAAGTTAGCGAATTGTGTTCATTTTTGCAAGTCTTCTTGAAGAAAAAAGCACCGAATTGCCCATATTTTCTACATTTCTACCACATCAGTGGTAAATGTGGACACATTTATTTTTGCAACTTCATGAAAAATCCACTAATTTCGCACTGCAAACCACTTATCAAGACTAAACCAATACGTCATGCAACAACCGTTAGCCGAGAGATTACGTCCCAAATCGCTTGATGACTACATCGGGCAACAGCACCTCGTGGGTGAGGGTGCCGTGATTCGCCGCATGATTGAGAGCGGCAACATCTCATCTTTCATCTTGTGGGGACCGCCGGGAGTGGGCAAAACCACGCTGGCGCGAATCATTGCCGAGCAAACCAAAGTACCCTTCTACACCCTGTCGGCCGTCACCAGCGGCGTCAAGGAGGTGCGCGAAGTGCTGGAGCGCTGTCGCAAAGATGCCACGAGCATGTTCACCCAGGGACGCCCCGTGCTGTTTATCGACGAGATTCATCGCTTCAACAAATCACAGCAAGACTCCCTGCTGGGCGCCGTGGAAAACGGCACAGTGACGCTCATTGGAGCAACCACCGAAAACCCCTCGTTCGAGGTCATCAGGCCATTACTGTCACGGGCTCAAGTCTATGTACTCAACCCGCTCGACAAGGACGACTTGCTACGTCTGCTGGACCATGCCGTAAAGACCGACAAGATGTTCCAAGACCGCGAGGTGCGCATTGAGCAAACCGAGGCACTGCTGCGTTTCTCGGGCGGCGACGCACGCAAGTTGCTCAACATTCTCGACCTCATCATGCAGTCGCTCAACGCCAACGAGCCTTTTGTGGTCAACGACGAGATTGTCACCAGCCGACTGCAGCAGAATCCCCTCGCCTTCGACAAGAACGGCGAGATGCACTACGACATCATCTCGGCTTTCATCAAGAGCATCCGTGGTAGCGACCCCGATGCGGCCGTCTACTGGCTCGCACGCCTCATTGAGGGCGGCGAAGACCCCAAGTTCATTGCGCGCCGCCTGTGCATCCTCGCCGCCGAGGACATAGGACTGGCTAACCCCAACGCCCTGCTGCTGGCCAACGCCACCTTCGACATCATCAACAAGATTGGTTGGCCCGAAGGTCGCATTCCACTGAGCGAGTGCGCCATCTACCTGGCAACCTCGGCCAAAAGCAACAGTGCTTACCTCGCCATCGGAGCCGCGCAGCAACTGGTACAGCAAACGGGCAACGCTCCCGTGCCTCTCCACCTGCGCAACGCTCCCACCAAACTCATGGAGCAACTGGGCTACGGAGCCGACTATAAATATGCTCACGATTTCCCGGGCCACTTCGTCAACCAGGAGTATATGCCCGAAGAACTCCACCACCCCACCCTGTGGCAGGCCCAGGACAACCCCGCCGAGGCCCGTATGCGTGAGCGCATGGAGCACCTCTGGGGCAAGAAGAACGACCCACAATAACACTGCAAGCATGAAAAAACTGCTCTCAACAACACTCATGGCCTTGCTGTTGGCGTTACCCGTCCGACTCACCGCCGCTGTGAGCGACTACATTGCGCAAGCCAAGCAATACCACCAATGGCTCAGCCCGTGGCTTGCCATGCCCGACAAGGCCGACTACAGCGAGGATTTCTACCTGCAGAACTACTGCCTCGCTTTTGAGGCACTGCACGAGTTGCAATGGAATATTCCCGACGACATTTTCCGCCACTTCGTGTTACCCGTTCGGGTGAATAACGAGAACCTTGATATGGCAAGGGAAGTTTTCTACAACGAACTCAAGCACAGGGTGAAAGGACTCAGCATGGAACAAGCCATTCTGGAAGTGAACCACTGGTGTCACGAGAAGGTAAGCTATCGCCCAAGCGATGCTCGCACCAGCAGCCCGCTGGCCACTGTCAAGACCGCCTATGGCCGTTGTGGCGAGGAATCAACCTTCCTGGTGGCGGCACTGCGCTCAGTGGCCATTCCCGCCCGCCAGGTCTACACCCCGCGATGGGCACACACCGACGACAATCACGCATGGGTAGAGGCGTGGGCCGACGGTCGCTGGCACTTCCTGGGTGCTTGCGAGCCCGAGCCGGTGCTCGACTTGGGCTGGTTCAACGAGAGTGCCTCGCGCGCCATGCTCATGCACACCAAGGTGGTGGGCGACTACCACGGTCCCGAGGAGGTAATGAGCCGAACTCCGTGCTATACCGAAATCAATGTCACCAGCAATTATGCTCCCACCTCACGGGTCGACATCAGCGTGGTCGATGCCAGTGGAGCGCCCGTTGCCGACGCCCTCGTGGAGTTCAAACTCTACAACTATGCCGAGTTCTACACAGTGGCAAAGAAAACCACCGACCACAATGGCTCAACTTGGCTCACGGCGGGCAAGGGCGACTTGCTGGTCTGGGTCACCAAGGGCGACCTCGTGGCACTCAAGAAAGTGTCATGGCGAGAAAACCATGCCGAAACCATCATTCTGAAAGACAACCATTTGCCTACCACTTTAGACCTCGACATCGTGCCACCACCATCACAGTTCACCCCGCCGATGGTCACACCCGAGCAACGTGAGGAGAACGACCGTCGCAAGGCGCAGGAAGACTCCATTCGACATGCCTACGAGGCCACGATGCCTGTGGAGGCATGGCGCGGCAACTACCGCACTATTCAGCAATTCCTGTCGCAAAGCCCCAACAAGGTCATGGCACTGCGGTTGCTCGAAGTCATCAGCGAGAAAGACCTGCGCGACATCACCCTCGATGTGCTCATGGACAATGTGACCCAAGCCACCGACACCAGCGAGATCTATTGCCGCTATGTGCTGTGCCCGCGCGTCGAGAACGAGTGGCTCACGCCCTATAAAGCCTTTTTCCGCAACGAGTTTCGCGATAAAATCAAAGATTTCTTCGATCTGATAACCTGGACCCAAGAAAACATAACCATTGATGAGCAGCACAACCCGCAGGGACTCCGTCAGCAGCCCATCAGCGTCTACCGCACACGCAAGACTGACGCCCTGGGCCGCGCCATCTTCTTTGTGAGCGCCGCACGCAGCCTGGGCATGCCCACGCGCATCAATGAGGTGAACGGCAAGATCGAGTTCTACTCCCCCTTTCATGGCGGAGGATGGCGAGAGGTGAAATTAGAAGAGGGGCTATTCAGCAAACCGGCAAAATACGGCATTCTCCGACTCAAATTCACACCCAATCAGGAACGCTCCGACCTCGCCTACTACACCCATTTCACCCTGAGCCGTATCGTCAACGGTTCGCCGCAACTGCTCACCTTCCCCGAAGATGCCACCTGGAGCAACACTTTCAGCAAGGGCACGGTACTCGAGGCTGGCACCTATCTGCTTACCACCGGCAACCGCCTGAGCAACGGCAGCGTACTGGCTCATACCACCTGCTTCACCATCAATCCCGACGAAATTGCCGATGCCGAAGTCGACCTCAATCTGCGCAACGAAACCACACCGGTGCATGTTTTGGGCAGCATCAACACCGCCAGCCGTTACCTTGACCTGAAAACAGGCAATGAAACCGCACTGTTGCCAAGCGAGGGCTTGAGCATCATAGGCTTCATCGCGCCCAACCACGAACCCACCAACCACGCTCTTCGCGACATCTCAACCTATGCCGCCGCTTTTGTGCAATGGGGCTGCCCCATCATCTTGCTCTCTCGCAATGCCGACAAAGCCAAGCGATTGAACAAGAGCGAATTCAACGCCCTACCCTCAACAACGGTTTGGGGAATTGACAAGGACAACACGCTGGCCCGGCAAATTCAACAACAGCTACAACTTCAGTCCGAGGCCATGCCCATTTTCATCCTTGTCGACAAGGCCGGCAACATCGTTTTCAAGCAACAAGGTTACACCATTCACTTGGGTGAACAAATGCTTCAAGTCATCAACAGACTCGGACACTAATGACTCTCAAGAGTTATTAATAATGGTTGATTAACACAAAATATGACTTTTTTTTAAGGTTAATTAGATTATATTTTGTAAATTTGCACCCTGCACTATAGTCAAGCAATGCATCAAGCCAAAAATTGGTGTCATGCACGACATGTGCAGGTGTTTCATAACCCAAATAAAGACGAAACGTATAAATTATGAAATTGCTACAACAAAAGCTGGCTCGCTACCAAGAGCCGCAGAAGGCCAAGGCGGCAGGTATCTACCCCTACTTCCGCGCCATTGAGAGCGAACAAGACACTGAGGTGCTCATTAACGGCAGGAAAGTTCTCATGTTTGGTTCCAACTGCTACTCAGGACTTGTTAACGACCAGCGCATCAAGGACGCAGCCATCGAAGCCACCCGCAAGTATGGCACCGGCTGTGCAGGCTCACCATTCCTGAACGGAACTCTCGACATTCACAAGCGTCTCGAAAAGCGACTTGCAGAATATGAAGGCAAGGAAGACGCTATGATATATAGCACCGGTTTCTCAGTAAACCTGGGTGTGGTCTCGGCCCTTACAGGGCGCGAAGATTACATCTTGTGGGATGAGCAAGACCATGCATCAATCATTGAAGGACGTCGCCTCTCGTTCTCAAACTCACTCAAATACAAGCACAACGACATGGCTTCGCTCGAGAATCAGCTCAAAAAGTGCGAGCCTGACCGCGTGAAACTCATTGTAACCGACAGTGTGTTCTCAATGGAAGGCGATGTGTGCAAGTTGCCCGACATTATCGACTTGGCTCACAAGTATAATGCCAACGTCATGGTCGATGAGGCACATGGTATTGGCGTGTTCGGCGAAGGCGGACGTGGCGTCTGTCACCACTTTGGACTGGCCGATGAGGTCGACCTGATTATGGGCACCTTCAGCAAGTCCTTCGCATCACTGGGCGGCTTCATTGCCACCGACGAGGTCATCACCAACTACCTGCGCCACCACTCGCGCTCCTACATCTTCACCGCAAGCATCACTCCGGCATCCACAGCGGCTGTCAACACCGCACTCGACATCATGCTCAACGAACCCGAGCGCCAAGAGCACCTCTGGGAAATTACCCACTATGCATTGCGAGGCTTTAAGGAGATGGGATGCGAGATTGGTAATACCGAAACACCAATCATCCCGCTCTTTATTCGCGACAACAACAAGACGTTTGCCATCACACGCGACTTGTTCAACGAGGGCATCTTCGTGAACCCCGTGGTTTCTCCGGCCGTCGCTCCAACCGACACGCTCATACGTTTCAGCCTCATGGCCACACACACCCATGAGCAGGTCACCTTCGCCCTTGAGAAGATCCAGAAAGTGTTCCGTAGCTACGGACTCGTGCCCTGATTCTTCCAAGTGTTATCTTTTGAAAGAATTTTATTTGTACTTGTACTCATAATTTATTTTTTTACCTCGTTGCTCTCTGTGGAGTGTGGCGAGGTTTTTTCATGGTTTTCTTGAGTTTTTTTTCTCAAAAATCTCTTGCACAAAACTTTTTTTTTACTTCAATGAAAAAAAAATGATGAAAATGGTTGCTTGATATTATTTTTTCGTATCTTCGCAACATGATTTGAACAACAAAACAATTTGTATCGTTACTATGATTTATAAATTTCTTGTTGGCTCTGAAGATGCCGAAAATTTCAAACTCGAGATTTCGATTGACTCTGAAGACACTTTCATGAGATTACGAAACACTATCCTTGACGCAGCCGGTTATGACAAGGAGCAAATGGACTCGTTCTACATCTGCGACGAAGACTGGAACAAGGAGAAGGAAGTAACTTTTATGGACATGGGGTCGGAATCAGATGAGGACATATGGCTCATGGAAGACACACGACTCGATGAACTGCTGGAAGACGAGGGCCAAAAACTCAAGTTCGTCTTTGACTACATGACCGAGCGCTACTTCTACATGAAACTGAAAGAGACAGTTCCCGGTAAAAACCTTCACGATCCCCTGTGCACCCGCAAGGAGGGCAAAGCTCCTAAGGAGAATGTCAGCCTTGATGACATCTTGCCTCCAACACCCAAGATTGTTGAGCCTAACATTGAAGAACTTGGCGAGGAATTCTATGGCGACGAGGAATTCAGTGAAGAAGAACTTGAAGAACTCAGCGACGAGTTCGAAGAGGAATCTATTGATTAATGGACTGCGACACTACACACCTTTATATATAAAGAAACAACCCCTATCGCCTCTTGTGGCGAGAAGTATTGACAATATATGCGCCGGTAATGATTATCGGCGCATTTTTTATCACAATTCGGACACTAGTATTTAATTGTTTACTAACAGACACTTAAACCGCAATCTGCAACCCTTTGAGCAACAACGGTTTTACTGCTTGGCCTGCTTGCGGTCCTTTCTCAAGTCAATCTTCACGAGCCGCAGCACCATGTTTCCCTTGTTGTCGAGCAATGCCATTTCACTGTTGTTAATAGCCTTGCAGGTGGCGGTCTCCTCGAGTGCGATGAGCACATCGGTCTCCAGCTGAATGTCGGGACACAGGCTGTGCGAAGACTGCAAATCCTCAAACTGCACGTCGTAGTGCTTCGTCGGGTCAATGTGCACAATGCCGTTAATCACATTGCAACTCGTCACGGCATTGATGGTGAGCATGGGTATGTCGATAACCACTTTCACATTCTTGTCCATGATGTTATCGCCATTGAGCTCCTTGAGCTGCCATGCACCATTCAGGAAATCCAAGTTTTGCCTACGCAGCGTCATCAGCTCCTGACCCTTGGCATTGGTCAAGTGCAAATATTCCATATTATATAGTTGCGTGACTTGGAAGCCTCGCGTGTCGGCAAGCGCACGCATAATGGTGCGCTCGGCACTGGGACCGTAGCACTCGCCGCTCGTGGTAATCATGTTGCTGAACGTGAGGTTTCGGCCATTGAGCTTAAAGTCGCCGTTGAGCGCGTTGCAACCATTGTTGCCATAAACCTTGTGGGCATTGAAGTCAAGATAGATATAGGCCCTCTCTTCAGTAACCACTGGCTTCTTCTTCATGCTCTCGAGCGTCCACTCGCCATAGAGTTGACGCGCCGGATCAGTGATAGCTACCGCTACCGCCTGACCCACAGTTAGAGCATCTTGTTCAAGCTCTATCGCCTGCTTGTTGTGCCCCGTTTTCTTCTTGCGAGCAAACGCTGCTTCAGGAGCGGGTAGCAAACACGCAGCCAAAACGAGCGATATGATTATTTTTTTCATGTGTTTCTTGTGCATTGATGATTACAATCTTCAAATTTCGTAAAATTATCGCAATTGAACAAATTCTTTGTTTTCTTTTAAGAACGAGACCTACATTTTTACGTAATTTTCATACTTCACAACGCCAAAAATTTTGCATTCAAAAGATTTAAGCGTATATTTGTAAAGAAAAAAACAGAAACATTTTAACATGAAAAGATTCATCTTATTTGCACTCATTCTGCTCTCACTCAGCACAGCCCATGCCGCCGGCGAGAATCGCGGCTGCATCGTCAAGGGCGGTGTCAATTTCTCTAACATGGTCATGGGCACGATGCCTCATGGTATGAAAGTGGGCGGTCATGTGGGAGCCGAGTGGGAATACGCCTTCAGCCAACGCCTGGGTCTGTCGGGAGGTCTGCTCCTGAGTTTCCAAGGTGCCAAGTTTGAACTGAACAAACTCAACCCCATCGGCCACTACTTCAAAACCGAAAACGGACACGCCATTGAGAGTGACATCAACTATTCAGCCATCTACTTCAACATTTCGGTTCTTGCCAAGTTTTACATCACACGCAATCTGGCCTTTGACTTGGGGCCGCAACTGGCGGTGAATGTACAGAACCGTTTCTCAAGCGATGGCAACAAAGTGCTCAAAGAAGGCCGCGGACTGGAGTCAATGGGGGCCGACATCGTGGCCGGTTTCACCTATAATGTAACCCGCCGTGTCGTCGTTCAAGCACACTACAGCCTGAGCCTTACCAAGTCGTGGAACGACTACCAAGTGGATGCCACAGGCACCAATGTAACCTACTTCAACAGCGACGACCGCATCCAGAACATCTTGCTCTCAGTCGGCATCCGCTTCTAACCCACCCACCACAATCCCTCACTGAGTTGACAGTTGCCGGTTGTCGGTTGTCAGTTGTCAGTTGACAGTTATCAGACAGGAGGGCGAGGAGCTGAATGATTTTTCCGAAAAGTTACCACTTCTTGGCCTCGCAAGCTTGGCTAATCATCGGCAGAACTGTAGATAACAATAATGGCTAGGGATAAAGTTCTCCAGCCATTGTCGTTTTGTAATTAGCTAAAGTAATAGCCAATTGAGAAGAAAATATGTTGACTTTAATCTTTGCTAAATGTGATTACTTCCCAACCATTTTCAATGGTTACTTTATTTTCATCTATACTAACCTCAGCTTCATTAATCCATTCATGTAATGATTCATACCGCTCTTTCATTTCAGATTCAGAAGCAGATGAAAAACCCTTAAGATACTTGTTATTCTTGCCTGCAGCCCGAAATTCGTCAAAACGGTCACTGAATTCATTCACGACATCGTGCATATACTGCTTATATTCCTCACCGTTATCATATCTAGGTTTGTAAAATGAAAAGAAAAGTGAAAAGTTATCGTCAGATGATAATTTTTCCAGATCTTCGACACTCTTGGCGTTGGCTAAGGTTTCAATCATATTGTCGACGCATTTTGTGGCGTCACTTTTGCACGAAACAGTAATGAGTGAAAATAATACTGCAGAAAGAATTAAAAGTTTTGTTTTCATATATCTTTAGGTTTTAGTTGGTGATTTTAAGTTTGAATTTTGCGACTTTAGCTAAGTCGGCTGAGACGTTATTACTATTGTCTTTGCTGCCAGTAAAATCTAATGTAATTGTTTCGCCTGGAGAACCTTCAAGGAAACTTTTGAACTGGTCACCGTCACTGTCGTCGCTGCGCCATTCTTTGTAATTAGGCAAAAGCTCCTTTACATCTACACCGCTTGCGTTTTGACCGACACCGACAATCCACATTTGCCCATAGCTACTGCACATTGACTTGGTGTTTACTTTTGACAAGAGCTTGAATGTTACCGAAACCTCAGGAAAGCCGTAGCTATCAACTGATTTAGATGCGCTGATGACTGAAACCTTGCCTTTTAACTGTGATGGAAGAATAACATTTGAAGTTGAAAAAGACGACTCAGATGAATATCCATCCTCACCTTCTGTTGTGTCGTTAGCATCAGAATCTTTTTCTTCTTTCTCCTTGTTCCACTTGCTCGCCATTCTCAATTTGCATGCCTTTTTTGCGTCTCTTCCAAAATCGAATGTAAGTGATGATGACTCGCCCTCTCTCAAAGCAAATATTGCTTCAAGTTGATCTTCTTCAAAAACAACATCAGTTGCATCATTGGCAATGGGTTGCTCATCTGAGTCCATAATATCAAGAATAAAAGTAGGTTGGCTTGTCCATGAAGCCTTAGTTGGTCCACCGTCTTGAATGCGTTTAATTTCAACTGTTATAGATCCATGATTTGCTTTGTAGTTTTTGTCTACAATCTCAAAATAATCTCCTAAAGGCCCATTAATATGTGTTGAAATTACACTAAATGTATCAGGAGCTTTCTTTTGTTCTGAACTTTCAGAATTCTCTGTTTTGCTGCAACTGGTCGCACTCACTAAAAAAACAAGAAGTGTGGAGCCTAAAAACATTCTCAAAATCTTCTTTCTCATTGTTCTAATAAAATTATACTCTTGTCAGTCCTCAAAGAGTTATTAGTATTAAATGAAAGCATGGACTGAACCTGCAATAACTCAAAAGGGAGTGAGCAGACGCTTTCGTGATTAAGGAATCAAATCAAAAACATTTGTATGCAAATATATAAGGAAATAAGGGAGAGTGTGTAGTTCAAATTGGGTCAAATTGTGAGGATTGAGCATTTGAACCGGTTTGAGTCGTTTTGAAATGATATGAATTAATGAGAGAGAGATGCTGTGGGTTGTGGTGGATTGCGGTGGGTTAAGAGAATTAAGAGAATTAAGAGGGTTAAGAGGGTTAAGAGGGTTAAGCAGGAAAGAGGGTTAAGATGGCTTAGATGGTTCAAATTGAGTCAAATTGAACGGGATGGCATGTAATTGGTATAAATAGTTGTAATGGCAGGTGAAATTGATTAACTTTGCATTAAAAAATGGCGTTATATGTATAATGACAAGTATCTTGACCAGCTGAAGGCCGACATTGAGAACCGTCAGCAGCGTGGTATGCTGAGTCCTAAGGATTTTAACTACTTGCACAATGTGATTGACAACGAGCTGAATGAGCTTGTGAGTGAGAGTACGCTGAAGCGGTTGTGGGGTTACACGAGATACCTGTCGCAACCGAGTGCGAGCATCTTGTCGACATTGTGCCGGCTGGTGGGGTACCGTGACTGGGATGATTACCGTCAGCGGCGATTCACTGACGAACATGCGTCAAGTGCTACAGTACTGAGCGACAAAATTACGGTGGCTTCCGACTTGCAGGTGGGCGACCGTGTGCGGTTGACGTGGAACCCTCAGCGCGTGTGCGAAGTGGAATATCATGGCAATAACGAGTTTGAGGTGACAGACTCACGCAACACCGGCATCAAGGTGGGCGACAGGTTTTGCTGTAACTTGATTGTGAGCGGTGAACCGCTGTGGCTGAGTAACCTGCGTCAGTATGGAAAAGCCCCTGTGGCCTATGTGTGCGGCAAGCAGGGGGGCGTGAATTTTAGTCGCATGGTTGAAGAGAGCAAAGAAACACAGGCGTAATGAGTGAAAACAACAATCAGGCGATGGATAACGAAGATATAGTGTCGGGGATTATTCCGAGCGATTATCAAGGTGTAGAGGCGCGGTTTACTCAGGTTAGTGAACTGCCGTCACTCAACTATTGTCGTTTGGTGAAAGCTATGCGCCATGGTCGCTGGCACGTGCTCAAGGGTCTGAAAGCAGAACATGCCGACGAGATGGATTATAGACAGCGACTGCGCAAGGAGTTTGAAATCATGATGCGTCTGTCGCATTCGGGCATTGTTCAGACCTATGGCATTGAACAAGGTGCTGCGGGCGACGAAGTGGGCATGGATGTGTTTATCGTTACCGAGTGGATTGATGGTGTATCGCTCAGCGAATGGTTGGCAACAAATCCAGGCATTGCCATGCGCAAGAGAGTGGCAAGCCAGTTGCTTGAAGCTGTGAGTTACATTCATCAGCAAGGCGTGGTTCATCGAGACTTGAAGCCCGAGAATATCATGGTTACTCGCAGTGGCAATAATGTGAAGATTATTGATTTTGGCCTTGCTGACAATGACGATTTTGCCATTTTTAAGAATCCTGCGGGCACTGAGCGATATGTGTCGCCTGAGCAGCTAAATTCCACCCAAGCCGACTCACGAAACGACATTTATAGCCTTGGCATTATCCTTAAGGAAATGGACCTGGGGCGCGAGTATAGCTCGGTTGTGAAATGTTGCCTTAAACCAATAGATGACCGTTACCAAACCGTCAGCGAGCTCATCGCGTCGATTGAGTCAAACAAACGCCTACGGCAGCGCATCCACTTTGCCGCATATGCTATTGGCATCTCGCTGGTGATTGCAGGCATACTGCTGAGTCTAGGCTACTTTGGCAGGAAGAAACTTGAGAACCCATCAGGGCATTATCAGTTTAACGACTATGATGGTTTTGTATACACGAATTGGGACGATGCCCGTACCAATGTTGTTTCAGTGCAATACGCCCAAAAGGGTGAGCCAAATCTTTATGTCAAGCGAAATATCGTAAATGAAGGCATCGTATGGAACATTGGCGAACTGGGGTTCGGGTGCTTCCGCGATGCTACAGAATTGGAAGATTTGACGATAGAAAGCACTGCGTTTGGTATACAAAAGCATGCATTCAAGGGTTGTACCAATCTCAAAACGATTTCAATGCCAAACATTATCAAGCCTCCTGCAATAGGAAATGGAGGTTGGCAAACGGTGATTGACTCAGTCTTTGAGCCATATCATTTTGAGAAGGTGATATTGTATGTGCCCAATGTAGAGGCAATGAGAGCCGACAGTTCGTGGCGGCGCTTTAAGCACATCAAGCCCATCAAGCCAGTCGGTTAGGCCGCGAGCTGGTTATTTGACGAGGGGGGAAGAGGCTGTAGAGGTGGCGGCTACGGAGGGAGAAGAGGCTCGGTGATTGCTCGCAACGGATGACAAGGGGACAAATAGCTGATTTTTAAGATACAAGAACACAAGGGACATAAGTTTTGAGACTGGTTTAATTGCTAATTTCGCGAATTTGACTAATTAGGCTAATTTCACGAATTTATATTTTTGTAAGCTGACTCATGCTGCACCATCTCCCCGAACACTTCAGGTTTTCTGCCGAAGGCACTACCATAATAAAACTGTGTGTTATTGCACTCGCGCAACTTACCTCATTCCTCTATCTTTGTCGCAAGCCCACGTTCATTGAACCGCGAAGCGCTCGAGGAAGTTTTGCAGCAAGAGTCGGCCGCCAGGCCGGTGTGCGGTTCGCGAAGCGAAGCAAAACCTTCCTCACCTCCTTCCCATCCCTCGCTCTTTGACATCCTTCTCATATTCTTTAATCTTACGAAAGTACACAAAAACCACCACGAATGCAGTACAAAAAGTAACGAATGCAGTATAATCATTTCAGCCATCATGTACGGTCGTCACCAATCGTGCGAGCCGAATGCAGAGTCAAATTTATTTGAACTTTGCTGAGGCGATGCCGATTGACGGCAGAGCACAGGTGACGACCACTGCGACAAAAGGTCTTATTCTGTTGTGGTGCAAAAGATTACCTATATGCCACCGCGGTCGCCACCAATCGTGCGAGCCGAATTCAGAGTCAAATTTATTTG
>CAMKGM010000043.1 GCA_946412245.1 uncultured Bacteroidales bacterium | reverse complement strand
GGTCGGGGTCGTTGCTGTAGAGCTGCATCATCGCCTCGAAGGGTGCCTGCTCCTGGCCGTTGTAACTCACATGGAGCGTGACGTTGCGCCAGGGTTCAATCACCATCGGGAACGACTCGCCCACTGTAAAGCCCTCGGCGTTGAACACCACGCGATCGATGCGCAGGGGTGCGCTGCCATTGTTATTGACATTCACCTCGCCTTGGGCAGCCTCGGTAACAGGGGTGGCACCCAGGTCAAGCTGGTCTTGAGCATTCAACTGTGGACTCTGAATGTCGATATAACCCTCGTACTTGTCGCTGAGCACATCCATATCGTTGCCTTTGTATTTGGCAGTGAGTACGGCCTTCGAGGCACCGAGGTTGCAACCATTGCGGCCATTGAGCAGCACCTGGAAGGTGGCGATGATGCCATCGTTGCCCGTGAAGGCGGCCCCGTCGGTCAACGACCAGGCAATGGCGGTGAGGTGCTGTCCTTTGCAGGTCACGGTGAGCTGGTGGCCGCCAGTGCGCCCGGTGAGGGCAAACGAGCCGTCGACATACTTGAGCTGCTCGGGCAGGTCGAACTCGAACTGGAAGCCCGTGATGGCATCCATGTTGTTCACCCGCAGCGGGATGGTCACGGTGCTGTCGGCAATGCCGGTAGCGTTCTCCACATGGAGCTCGTTCACGGCAAAGGGATCGGCCACAACGCGTATGGTATTGGTGCCGGCAATGTTGTTGCTCAGCAGGCGCACCGTCTCCTCGATGGCGCCACGTTCCACGGGACTATAGGTGATGTCCACCTCACCGGTGTAGCCCGGCTCAATGGTGTAGGGGAACACCATGGTGCTCGAGAACTCGGGCGCACTGGACTCGATGCCGCTGATGATGAGCGGAGCGTTACCCACATTGGTCACCTGCAGGCTCTGGTGATAGACGTCGCGGATGGGGATGTGACCAAAGTCGATGTCGCGCGTGGCGAGCTGGGCCTTGGGGGCGCTGATGGTCACCGAGCCGCTGGTGGCTGTGGCGGGGAGCGTGTTGCCGTCGGCATCGGTGAGGGTGACCTTGGAAGCAACGAGGTTCACCGTTCCCGGTTCGTTGCCGAGCAGCAGCCTGAACGAGAGCACCTCGCCACTGTTGCTCGTGAAGGTGGTCATCGCCGTGTTCCACACCATGACGTTGAGCACGCCGTCGCGCACGCCCACGGTGGCGCTGTGGGTAGCGGCACGGGCACCCAGGGTCTCGCTGCCGGTAACTACGGTCACGTCGGAAGTGACGGGAATCTGCAGTTGCATGGCGCTCACCGCATCGGTGTTGTCGAGGGCGATTGTGAGGGTGACCTCATCGCCCGGCGAGCCGGTGATGGTGGGTAGGGTCACCACATTTTCGGCGCGAGCCAGCACGGCCATCACCGAGCATAGTATAAATAATAGACTATTTCTCATTATTAGTTATCAGTTTTTCGTTTGTTTCAATCTAGAAATTCTAGAGTTCCTAGAGATTCTAGATGTTCTAGTATTCCCAGAATTTCCAGATTGAAAACAAATTGAGCATTGTGCATTATGAATTATGCATTGTGCATTAGCGAACCACTTTTTGGCCGTTGACGATGTAGATGCCTGGGGCGAGACGGTCGAGGTCGCTTGCCTGACTCGAGATCTTGCGGCCCATGAGGTCGTAGATGCCCGGGTGGCGCACAGCCTTGCCGTCGGCGGGAATCACATCAATCACCGTGGGGGTTGCCACGTAGGCCAGCACGTTATGGCCTTGCTTGTCGGCCAAGCGCAGGTCGGTGAGTGTGGCATCGCCAATGGTGAGCAGGGCATGCTTGCCGGCAGGAATGGTGCGGTCAGCCATATTGTAGGCCAGGAACACATAGCTGTTCTCGCCCAGCCATGCTCCCACACGCTCGAAGCCGTTCAGGACCTCGGTGGGCGTGATGGTGGCATCGTGAGTTGCGTTGAGCATCACCTGCACACCGGCCAGCTCCACGGGACAATCAACATAGACCACGCCGTTCTCCACGCTGTAGATGGCTTCGGCCTCAGCCATGGCGGTGACATTGGCACTTGGGTTGGTGATGAGCTTGATAATGCCTATCACGTCGAGGATGTCGATATCCTGGTCGACATTCACATCGGCAGCCTCAAAGATAAACGGCCTCGGCTCCATGCCTGCGGCATAGTTCACCGTAGTAATCACGTCGGCAACATCTACCTCACCACTGGCGTTTGCATCGCCAAGGGTAGAAGTCAATGGGGTGGCAGCAACGACATTGCTGATGTCGTACTCTTTCAGGTCGGTACTCAGCACTTTGTAGTAATAATAGTAGGTCTCGCCTGGAGTTACTTCATAGTCGGTGAACTCAGTTGCCTCGATATCGAGAATAGTTTGATTAAGACGGATTGTGTCGCCTGCAACGCTATCATTGAGCATGGTATAGCGGTAAACATTGAAGCCCATTGCATCCTCAAAGTCATTGTTCTCGTTGTTCCAGGTGAGGTTCACCTTGCCCAGGCCAGCCTCGGCTTCAAAACCTGTTGCCATTGAGCCTGCTGCCTGAACAAGGACGTTAAAACGCCAATATTCATCGGGGATATCAAAATGGTCATGGTCCTTGCCACCTGTCACCTTGATGCGATTGAGACCATCACAATTAGTTTTACCAGTAATATCAAGATAAACAGTGTAAACGCTTGCGCTGTCCTTTACGCACCAGAATCCATCTTTATCTATAGATGTTTGAGTATATGGTTCACGGAATCCCATTGATACAGATGGAGTGAATGTAGTGTCAATGTCATCACGGTTATAATACACTTCAAATTTGTGTCGACCTACACCGAGCGGTGGCAACAGGTCAAATTCATCCTGGGCATCATAGCCATCAACTACTACCTTCCAAACAATACCATGTGCTTCTTTATAAGGACGCGTTGGCATATTACTAAGGTCAACTGTAGTGAAGCAATCCACAAGAGGATTCATGGAATCATAAATATATGGACGTATTATTTCCTCTTTATTCGTACCTAACCACGAAGGGAACTCCGCATGGTCAGTCGTGATACCAGCATCCCGTCCAATTATCATAATTTTATCTAAAATTATATTTCCACCGTAAGAAGGATTAACACCACTATTAATAATATTGCTAAAGCAATGTTGAGAATAAAGCCAATTTGCACCAATAGAATTATAAACTATGGTATTAACAAAGTTGTTATTTTTATTGCGATCACTACTCAAGTCAGAAACAGATCCAGCGGAATGTATATTTACATAATTGTTTCTATCTAAATTTCCATGGAATAAAAAGTATAAATTATAAATATTTGATAAAACGCAATTATTTAAATTCATCTTTCTAGCATTAAATCTACATTCATCAAATGAACAGTATGATAATGTATCAGACGAACTTCCCCATATGCCTTCCCAATTTGAATATCCATTGTGACTTGAAAACACGATAAGAGAATCTGGTTTACCTGTTGCTATGAGTCTTCCATTATTCTGAATGTAACGATCAGGATAAAACTCCAATCGTGTGCCAGGCATAATGGTAAGAGTTTTGCCTTCTGGAATCGCTATATTTTTTGTTACAATATAGTGTTTATTAGGATAAAGAGTCATATCTTCATTAATGACACCGCCCAATTCTACTCCATTTTCCACTTCAAAGACGTGTTCTTGCTCTACACCTGCCAGAAGATTATCACTTGTAATTACAATTTTGTAGGGAAGATGCATGCCATCCCAAGCATTTTCGTTGACATGGACACGGATGGGATTCTGACTCTTGAATGAACCACGAGAGTTGAGCGAATAGCCAAAGTCCACATTGTTGTCCAAAACTTCAATGGCATCGGCTGGAGTATTCTCATCGTAAGGTTCAATACTGATCTTGATATTTTCGGCATGACCCCATATACTACGGATAGTAGGCCAGATATTAATGGTCTCTCCAGCGTCAAATCTGCCGTCTCCGTCACCTTCGCTATCGTCAATCTCAAGAGCAATAAGGGCAAGGGCAACTTGGCGATTGGTTTCGTCAAAGCTTGCTGCTTGATAGGCATTAAAAACTGCAAAGTCTGTAAGACCACCATCTTTTGCAACTGCCATATCACCCATTAAACCATAATCTCGAGCATAATCAAAACCTTTCACTTGCAGAATGCGAGAAATAGCACCTGCAACCATAGGTGTTGCCATTGAAGTACCGTTCAGCGACTTGTAGCTGCCATTCAAATATGTACTTATAATGCCAGCACCTGGAGCCATCAAGTCATAGTTCCACATCATTTCATCATTCCATGTGACATCGGTTGAAAATGCTTTGTCCATATTATATTTGGAGAAGAAGGGCCCATCTGGGTCATAGTTGCTGAAACTGGCACGCTGACCTGTAGAATTAGATGCCATAACACCAATTACAATATCGTAAGCACCAGGGAATGTTGGCTCATTAGGGCTATAAATACTGGATCCTGCATTTCCGGCAGCACCAACCAAAACTGCATAGTTGGTCAGTGCGTTACACAAAGCTTGATATTCAGCTGTAGAAGCTACACCGCCAAAACTCATGCTAAGCACATGTGCACCAGCAGCAGTGGCGTAGTCAATGCCACGGCAGATTGTGGCAATATCACCAGTGCCATCATCACCCATAACCTTGATGGGCATAATGAGGGCATCGGGATTGGCACCAGTGATACCTATGTCGTTGTCGCCCACGGCGGCAGCAATACCCGCACAGTGTGTGCCGTGACCGTTGCGGTCCATGCCGTTGCCAATGATAGGAGTTCCTGCAACGAAATCCCAGCCATGCAAATCGTCCACATAGCCGTTGTTATCGTCGTCTTCATAGTCAGCGCCATTGGCTTCATTGGGATTGGTCCAGATATTGGCTTCAAGGTCGGGGTGAGTAATATCGACGCCCGTATCGAGGATAGCTATAACAGGGCGCTCGGTCTCCACCTTATCCATTGCCCACAGTTGTGGCAATTTGATGGCATTGAGTCCCCATTGTTGGTTGTACATGGGTTCATTGATATAGTTGAGCAAGTCTTCGGTACCTGTACTTTGAATGAAAGCAAGGTAGTTTGGTTCTGCAAACTCCACATCGTCAATTGCTGAAAGGCGTTCAACAACTTCCTCCACATTTTGAACAATGGTTGAATCTAATTTCAAGCAATAGAGTTTGGAGAGGTCGGGCTCGGTCACTTCACGACCAGAGATTGCTTTTGCCTTGCGAGGCGCGCGGTTCTTGATAGCACCCGTGAGCGGCATGAGTTGCTCGGCTTCAAGTACGCCAATCTCGTTCATCAGTTTGTCGATGTTGGCGACGCTTGAAGTCTGGAACTTGCCCTTGGAGTTGCTCTTGATAAGCACGGGCGAGGTTTCCTTGAACTTGACGATGACCTCGCCGGGGCGATAGGCATTGCGAGCAACGCTCGGATCAACCTTGTTGACCTCATCGTCGTTGTTGTTGCTCACCATGGGCTGGGCTTGCAGTGGGATGGCAGCCAGCAGCACGGCTGTGGTGAGCAATAGCGATTTAAATAGATTGAAATGTTTCATGTTGGTTTATGTTTAGTGTTATTGCTTTCAAATAATGGATAAAAGGATAAAGTGCAAATTTAATAAATAATGTGTGGAAAAGCAAGAGAATATACAATAAATAAAAAAAAGCATTTTTTTGAGCAAAAATTTTATTATTTCATTTTTTTGAATTAAATTTGCAGCGCTTTTGGGGCATTAGCTCATCTGGTAGAGCGCAACACTGGCAGTGTTGAGGTAAGCGGTTCGAGTCCGCTATGCTCCACAAAAACAAACCTCAGGCTTTTCAGCCCGAGGTTTTTTATTTCTATATTACCGGAATCAGCGAGCGAGCAGATAGACGGTGTAAGCGATGTAGCAAGCAATGAAGATGAAGCCCTCGACGCGGTCAAAGGTCTTCTTTTTGAACGTGTAAACCACCAGATAGGTCATTACTGAAGCTATGAGCACCACGATGTAGTCTACCATATTGATGTTGACCAGCGTAAGCGGCTTGATGGTTGAGGAGATGCCGAGGATGAGCAAAATATTGAACACATTGGAGCCCAGCACGTTGCCGAGCGCCAGTTGCGGATTATTCTTACATGCCGCCACAATGGCTGTGATGAGCTCGGGCAGAGAGGTGCCGATGGCCACAATAGTAATGGAGATGACGGCATCGCTCAGTCCCCATGTCTTGGCAAGGCTCTTGGCAGAATCGAGGAACATATTACCGCCATAAATGAGCGCGGCCAGTGACGCCACAGCAATGACGCTGAGCAGCACCACATTCTTGCCCTCGAGCGACGACTTGGCATCGTCGTCGGCATCGGCAAGCGCCTGCTGTGGATTCTTGGCTTTGCCAAAGATAACATACCCCATGTAAGCAAAGAAGAGGATGAGGAAGAAAATGCCATCGACGCGCGACAAAGTATTCTCACTGATGCCCGGCACCACCGAATCGTTGGCAAGCAACAAGAGCATGACGGCGGCAAAGATGCCGAAGGGGATGTCGCGGCGCTGCGTTTGTCGCTCAATGGCAAAGGGCATGATGGCCGCCGAGACGCCCAAGATGAGTAAGATGTTGCCAATGTTGGACCCAATGACATTACCCATGGCAATGTCGCCCTCGCCCTTGAGAGCCGACGAGATGGAGACAAACAGTTCAGGTGCGCTGGTGCCCATACCCACGATGGTGAGTCCGATGATAAAATTGGAGATATTGGCACGCTTTGCGATTGCCACTGAAGAGTCAACGAGGTAGTTGGCACCCAGCAGCAGCAATGTGAGGCCTATGGCCAAAAAGAGGTAATCCATGTGGATGTCTTATTTTTTTGCTAAACTTGAATTGTAGTATTCGTAGTTTCCGGTAACGTCCTTGACGACCTTGATGAACGGCGGGAAATTGATGGCATCAGGATCAGTTACGCCCTCAATTTCAAGAATGTGCAGATTGATATCGGGTTCAATGTAACTGTCGAGCTCAAAGTATTGTTTCTCCCAAACGAAGTTCTTGCGAATCTTGCGGATGGTCTTGCGCGAGTGGTCGCGTTGCTGCATGAGCGACACATACTGCACGGGACTGATTTGACGTTCGGTCTCAATGCGCTCGGTTGCGCTCACCTGCTTCTTGGTGGTTTGGAAATAGGTGTAGATGCCTTGCCAGCCACGCTTGCGCAGACGCACCTCAGTGCCCACCTCCGAGAGCAGATAAGTCTGTTCAATTTCGCTTTCGATAGAGTTAGGAATCTCACCGATAACCTCAACCACATATTTGCGCTCGGCCTCAATGGGACCCGGCAGACCAATGCCGAGCACGTTAGAGATTTCAGTCAGCACATTGTTAATTTTCTTCTCAAAATCGACCTCATTGTCGATGATGCGCAGGTGAGGATGTCCGGTCCAAGCCTGAATGAGTTTGTTGTCGAGTGCGATGGCTTGTTCAACGCCCTCGCTGCGCACCTCATTGTTGGCAGTAGTGTAGAACTGCTCGGCGCCATTGGCAGCGGTGACCAGGTGTAGCACGGCATCGTAGCGCGTGTCACGCAGACGCACGATGTTGAGCTCTGACTCCTCGAGGATGGCTTGCCACATCTCAGGGGCAAGATAAGCCGAGATGTCCATCACACCGCGGTCGCACACCAGCAGAGAAGGTTTCTTGCACTTTTGCGCCATTTTCACAAAGAGGTCTTCAAGCTCCATTTGCGTGCGCAAGGTAGCCTTCTCGGCCTCGTAGAAGAGTTCCTTATTGTCAGTGAGATAATTAACACCGGCATGGCCAAACATGGTGGGCACTTCAGGGATGGCAAAAACCTGGAAACCGAGTTCGGTGAAATGCTCAATAATCTTGGCAAGTGCGGTGGTCTTGCCGGCACAAGGCCCTCCGGTGAGGACGATTTTAGTGATTTTATTGTTCATCGCAATAGTTGATGTTTCAATAATTAGATGTAAATAAGAGTATTGTCAAGAGACCACATACTGATGGTTCAAAAACAATTTGCTAAATTACAAACAAATTTCCAAACTGCCAAATGGAGATAAAAAAATGAGAAAGAGAGATGAATTTTTGCTAAAACGGAAAATTCGTTGTATTTTCGCAATGCTTTTTAAAACTCAAATCAAGAAGATGCAGCAATTCAAGCGTTACAGCCTGAACATCAACGGCCGACCGGTGGAGATAACCCGCCCGTGGGTCATGGGCATTGTGAACGTGACCGATGACTCGTTCTACGCATCAAGCCGTTGCATTGACGAGCAGGCCATTGCCCGGCGTGTGAGCGCCATGGTCCAAGAGGGTGCCGACGTGATTGACATCGGGGCCTACTCGACCCGCCCGGGTGCCGCCGAAGTGCCCGTTGAAGTGGAACTGAAACGGATAGAGCAATGCATGAGTGTGGTGAAACGCGTTGCGCCCGATGTGCTCACCTCGGTTGACACTTTCCGCTCACAAGTGGCCGCCCATTGCGTGGAAACGCTGGGTGTTGACATGGTGAACGATGTGTCGGGCGGCACCCTTGACAGCGAGATGCATCGCACGATAGCGCGCCTGCGCGTTCCCTATGTGTTGATGCACATGCGCGGCAATCCTGCCACCATGCAGCAACTCACCGACTACGACGACGTGACTGCCGAAGTGCTTGAATCGCTTGCTCGCAAGATTGACACGCTGCACCAAATGGGCATTGCCGACGTGATTGCCGACCCGGGATTCGGGTTCAGCAAAACACTGGAGCAGAACTACGAGATGCTGGCGCAACTCAATGCCTTCACCGCACTGAACGTGCCGCTGCTGGTGGGCGTTTCGCGCAAATCCATGATTTATAAAGCGCTCGACACCACCCCCGACGAGGCATTGAACGGCACTACCGTGCTTCACACCATTGCCCTACTCCACGGTGCGCACATCCTGCGCGTGCATGACGTGAAAGCCGCGGCGCAAGCCGTGAAACTCGTGACAATGACCTATCCTGAAATGTATAAAACCGACTGACCAAATGGAATCAATATTAGGACTGATAAGTATCAAAGATATCGTTGACATCCTGCTTGTGGCGACATTGCTCTTCTACCTGTACAGGGCCATGAAGGACTCAGGGTCGCTCAACATCTTCATGGGTGTGCTCACGTTTGTGATTATCTGGGTTGTCTTGTATAAGATTCTGGATATGCAACTCATAGGCACACTGATGGATAAGTTTATTGACATCGGCTTGTTTGTCATCGTGATTCTGTTCCAGGACCAGATTCGTCGCTTCTTGATGGAGATAGGTTCGCGCAAAGGTCTGCGATTCATCACAAAACTGTGGCACAAGAATGACTCAGCGGGCAAGAAACAGAAGTGGGTGATGCCCGTTGTCTATGCTTGCATGAGTATGTCAAAGTCCAAGACCGGCGCGCTGATTGTGGTGCGACAGCAAATGCCCCTTGACGAATATGAGAAAACGGGCGACATGATTGATGCCAATCTGAATAACCGATTGATTGAGAACATCTTTTTCAAGAATAGTCCGTTGCACGACGGTGCGCTCATCATTGACGGCAATAAGATGAAGGCAGCGGGATGCATCCTGCCCGTGTCGCACGACACCGACCTGCCCCGCTACTTGGGATTGCGTCACCGCTCGGCACTGGGCATCTCGCAAGCTACTGATGCCATTGCCATTGTGGTGAGCGAGGAAACGGGCAGCATTTCGTATGCGCATCGCGGTGAGTTGCACCTGAAACTGAACAGTACCGAACTGGAGCAAGCTCTTTCAGATTTATCGGTCAACAACTAAAAGCGAGTGAACGATGAGTGCCGACGGAATGTTTGAAATAGGCCAGACGCTGGTGAGCTTGGAACTGGCTGAGCGGTTCTTCAGCTGCAACATTGATGCCTGCTTGGGGGCCTGCTGCATTGAGGGTGATGCCGGCGCGCCCATCACCCAAAACGAATATGAGAAGCTCAAGGAAATCCTTCCCGAAATATGGGAAGAGCTATTGCCCTCGGCGCAACGGCAGATAGAGGAAAACGGCGTGGCGTGTTTTGACCCTGAAGGCGAGATGGTGACACAAATTGTTGACGGCCGCAACTGCGTGTTTAGCAGCTATCTGCCTGGCGGTAAGTGCATTTGCGCCATTGAAAAAGCATTTCGCGAGGGACGCATCGACTGGCGCAAGCCCATTTCATGCTACCTGTATCCGGTGCGCGTGAAGAACTACCCCACTTTCACTGCAGTAAACTACGACCGCTGGAAGATTTGTAAAAGTGCCGAGGTTCAAGGACGGCTCAAAAAAGTGCGCCTCTACGAGTTTCTGCGCGAGCCACTCATTGAGCGTTTCGGCCAGGAATGGTACGACGAGCTGGTTACCAATTGCGAGGTCTACATAAAGACCTATCTTGAGGATTGATTATTAGCAGCTTCTACAACTATAACACAACACACATAACGACTCACAAAACAATGAAAAAGCATCTGATTATAGCACTGCTGACACTGTGCGCGGTGACGGCGCAAGGTCAGGACAACACCTTTTGGCTGGGAGCCGACATCAGCGGCACCACCGAGCTTGAAGCACACGGATGGCAACTCTACAATGCTGCCGGCGAACCTCGCGAGAACACCGCCCTGATGAAGGAAATGGGGCTGAATGCCGTGCGGTTGCGCGTGTGGGTAAACCCGAAGCACGGTTTCAGTAGCAAGGAGGATGTGCTGGTGATGGCAAAGCGCGCTCAAGCGCTGGGCATGGCCATCATGATTGACTTCCACTACAGCGACTGGTGGGCCGATCCCGGCAAACAGAACATTCCCGCCAAGTGGAAACACATGAACTACGAACAGATGTGCCGTGCTCTGGCCAAGCATACCCGTGAGACGCTCACGCTGCTCAAGCAAAACGGCATCGACGTGAAATGGGTGCAGGTGGGCAATGAAACCACCAACGGCTTCCTGTGGCCCATGGGCGAAGCCACCACAAACATGAAACAATATGCCGGACTGACGCAGGCGGGCTACGATGCCGTGAAACAAGTGTATCCTGATGCCATCGTGATCGTTCACCTTGATGCCGGCAGTGATGCCCACCGCTATAACTTCATCTTTGACGGTCTGGTGAAATACGGCGCAAAATTTGACATGATAGGGATGAGCCTATATCCCTACTGGGACATGAAAGCAGGCCTGGAGATTGACCATCAAGGAACCATAGAGCACTGTGTAGCCAACATCAAGGCTCTCAACAAGAAATACGGTTGCGAGCTGATGCTGGTCGAGGCCGGTGTTGAAGCCGCAAAACCCATTGAGGGCAAGCGCATCATGGCCGAGATGATTGAGGCGATGAGAACGCGCACCGACGGGCATTGCCATGGGGTGTTCTATTGGGCACCCGAGGCTGAGGGACACTATCCTCTGGGGGCTTTCAAGGATCACAAGCCCACCGCCATTATGGAAGCATTCACCGAGGCGGCAGGCAAGTCACCCCGGTGAATCATCTTTTGAAATTAAAGTATTTCTAACACGCTACAGAGAATGGGTCTTACCAAAAAGGGTGAGACCTGCTTCTCTACGGGCTATTTCTCAAACTCCTGTGCAACAAGCTCCAGATTCTCAATGATGGGAATCTGTTGTGGGCAATGGCTTTCGCACTGGCCACACTGCAGGCACTCACTTGCTTTGCCGTGGGTCTTGCTCAGATTATTGTAGTAGGTAATGCAGTTCATCCACTGACGGTCCTTGCCAAACTGCTTGAGCGTGTTGTAGATTGCAAAGTACTCGGGTATGCAGATTCCCATAGGGCATCCGTCGGTACAGTAGTGGCACGCCGTGCAAGGAATCGTGATGGCTTGCTTGATGATGGTAGCTGCCTCGTCAACCGCCTTCCTCTCTTGCTCATCCAGGGGCTTAAAGTCGCTCATGAACGAGGTATTATCATCCATTTGAGCCACATCGCTCATGCCACTGAGCACCATCATAACATTAGGGAATGAGGCAGCAAAACGCATCGCCCAAGAGGCGGCGCTCATGTCAGGATGTATGCCGTTGAAGATTTCCAGGGCCTGTTCAGGGATATTGGCGAGCGCCCCACCCTTCACCGGCTCCATGACAATGACCGGCTTGCCGTGACGTGTGCAAATATCGTAGCAAGTAGCAGCCTCAATGGTGGGGCTGTCCATGTCAATGTAGTTGATTTGCAACTGAACATACTCCGCCTCGGGATGATCGTTGAGAATGGTCTCAAGTAGTGGGCTCTCGTCATGGAAAGAGAATCCGATGTGTCGAATCTTCCCTTCAGCCTTTTTCTTGGCAATGAAATCGAAGGCTCTAAATTGCTGCACCTTCTCGTAATAGCTCTTATTGAGCGCATGGAGCCAATAGTAGTCAAAATAATCCACACCACAGCGCTCAAGTTGCTCATTGAAGATGCGTTCCATGTCATCGGCAGAGTTTAGGTTCCAAATGGGCATCTTGTCAGTCACTGTGAAGCGCTCACGAGGATAACGCTCAACCACTGCCTTGCGGAAAGCCACCTCGCTATGACCGTTGTGGTAGGGATAGGCTGTATCAAAGTAGGTGAATCCGCGCTCCATAAAGAGATCAACCATCGCCTTCATTTGTTCCAAGTCAATTGAAGTAATGTCGTCCTTATTGAGCAGCGGGAGCCGCATGAGCCCAAAACCGAGTTTTTTCATAGCGATTGGCTTAATTTCTTGAGCACATACTTGATGAAGAGGTAGCCGCCAATCACCTGGAGCAGCATTCCGGGAATGCCGATGCGGAAGTCCTGCACAGCGGCCATGAAATCGGCCTTGATGGCCCACTCAATGAGGCAACCCACCACTTGATAGAGTAGCACCACAGCAATGAGCGTGAGAATCGAGACTCGTTGCGTCTTGTGAGCGACATAGGCTGCGGCAGTGGCCAGCAGTGTGCCCTTGATAATAATGACAGGAACACCGGTCATGGGTGGCATGCCAAAGAATAATGAGTTGATGAGCGGTGACAGCAAGGCGGTGAGCAACCCCACACGAATGCCATATTTATAAGCACCGATGAGCGTAAAGAAATAGATGGGCAGCATGATGAGGCCACCTTTCGGGAAGAGGTGACACAACTGCGGCAACACAATGTTGCCCACAATAAAGAGCGCGGCAAAGATGTAAGTGCGGCTTTGGCGCAAGGTGAGTGAATATAATTTCACATTGGTTGTAGCTTCCATAATTATTATAGATGTCAGTTGTCAGATGTCAGTAATCAGTTTTCAGTTGTCAGATGTCAGATGTCAGTAATCAGTTTTCAGATGTCAGTTGTCAGTTTTTAGTCATCGGTGCCAAAGAGGGGATCCTCAGGCATAACCATGACCGGCTTGGTCTGATAAGCCTTCATAATCTTTTCTGGCACATATTTGTTGTCCACCACCAAGCGGAATGAGTACTCGTTGAACCACTCGTTGGTCATGATGATATAACCTTTCTGGCCGCTGTCGGCACCCCATGAGTTCTCCACTTTCCACTTGGTGGGTTTGCCATTGGCATCCAGGTCAACGGCACACAGCGTCATGGCATGGGTCGAGCCGCTGTCGAAGGTGGCAATGCGGTCGGCTTTGTTCATGGGGAAGGTAGTAGAGAACAGCGTACCGTAGTCGTAGTTGTCAAGTGCCAGATAGCCCACAGTGCGGTTCAGTTGCTTACCCACATCGTAGCTGGAGTAAAGCTTGGTAGAGTCGCTCAGCGATGCGATAGCCATTTGGGCAATATCTTCCATAGGCAGGTTCACATAGCGCCAGTTGTGTCCGTCGTAGGTGTGACGATCCAGTTCTACCTCATAGGTCTTATAGTAGGGACGGCGAGGATCGTTCATCGCCATGATGAAGGTGCCATTGATGGGACCGCCCATCGTTTCACGATAGAACTCGAGCGGGGTGTAAGTCTTGGCGGGAGTCACCGGCTTGCCGTTCTTGTCGCGGAAGGCATAAGTGAACTGCTTGACAGGCTCGCCCAGAGTGAGCGCAAGCATGCCATAGATGGTGCCGAGCATCTGAGTTTTGCGATCCTTAATGGCTTTTGCCGATTTCTTGTCGGCCACCATGGCACGAAGTTCCAGACCATATTCACGGAGCTTGGAGGCCAGGAGCTGACGCATCTTGGAGGTGCGCTCGGCCGAGAATGTCTCAGGCTGTGCCTCAACGGGCACGAGTCCGTATTTCTCGGCAAGGTCGGCTGCACCACAGAAAGTACCACCGTCGTTAATGGGGCTCTTGAAGAAGAACTGCACCCGCAGGTCGTCAATGGGCTTGTCGGCGCAGTCTATCACACCTTGAAGCATGAGGTTGGCTTTCTCGAGTTGGTCGTAGAAGAAGAGATAGTCATGCGAGAACTCCACACGCAGTGAGTCATGATGCTGACGTGCGAAGTTGGCACGGAACACATTGAAGCTGGAGTACATCCAGCAGCGTCCGCTCTGACGCTGGTTGTGTATGCTCTGAGTCGGAGTCTCAATACTGAAGTGCTTATCGGTCACCTTGAGGTTACGGTAGTTCTGTGCCAGGTCATCGATGGCGTTAGCGGCCATAGCGTTGCGCACGGCAGGATGATTGATTGTTGCTGCCGACTGCTGAATTTGCTGCAGCATGGCTGCATCAATACCGCCTTGAGCGCGATTCTGGGCACTGAGAGTGATTGAGGCGAGCATTGCGCCTGCAAGAGTGATGCGTTTGAGTAGTTTCATAGTGTAATGAGGTGAATTAACTGAGCAAATGGCTCAAAATCAAATTTTCCACAAATTTAATTCAAAAATGTGTGATAAGCAAGAAAAAGTGAAATTACGAAGCCCAAATAGTTCCTCGATTTGTAAATATTATGATATAGAGCATTGTAGTGAAGATTGCGCATATCTTCAGGGGGAACTTATGCGTCTTGTAGTGAGTGGAATAAGAAGTTCAGGGGATGTATTCCTATTGTGTTCCTAATATTATATAATTTACGATAAACACCTGTATTACAGCAGTTATATCGACTCCCCACGGGTTCACTGGGGCGGCAGGCATAGTCCTGCCACTGTTTTTATAGAAACAACCTCCCCAAACTTAATGCCACTCAAACTTATTCATTTGATTAAATAAAAAAGGAGCCGTACAATTGCGACTCCTTTTTAAGAATTTCAGCACTTATAGTGCCTGAATATATTACTCATCTCGAGTTGGGTTCTGATCGTTTTCAAGCGTCATGTTCTTGTTTCCGTCAAACTCTGCCTGAGGAATGGTGAGAACCCACATATAGTTCTCAGGATTCTTAGTGGCAGGACGAGCCTGCAGGTTACAACCAGCAGCCCAACCATCAGAAGAAGGACGAACAAAACCTTGTTTGAGTCGCTTGATATCGAATACACGACCAAATTCACCCCAAAGCTCAATACGGCGTTGGAGAATAATCTCCTCGAGAAGAGAACCAGTCACATCACTTGTGAGTGCACCAAGAGTATTACCAGTTTTACTACTGCAATCGTAGTTAACATCACGATGAGCCATGAGAGCCATCAAGTGATCCTTTGCTTCGCCTTCTTTACCCTGACGACATTCAGCTTCGGCTGCAGTTAAGTACATTTCCTCAACACGCATCCAGATGTAGTCGCCAAGCCACTGAGAAGGATCGCTGAAGACCATTTTGCGCTGCAGGTGAGCACCACGCCACTTAGCAGGAATAAAAGCACTAGGAGTTTCACTCCAATCGTCAAGTGACGGGAACCAAGCCTCTTTACGATCATCGGTGTCAGACATTTTATCGTAAAGTGAAGCAGTACACATCTTGGGAGCACGTGTGCCATAGCTTGCACAAGTGTCCATGTGTGCATAGAGCGAAGCGTAACCGCTTGCTTGGTCAGCTATAACCTCAGCACCCCACATCACATTAGGAGCTGAAACATTATTAAGACCAATAAAGTCCTTCACATCGGCAATCTGGGCTGTAGTGTAGTTGATAGCCTCTTCAGCAGCAGCCTCAGCGGTTGCCCAGTCTTCTTTAACAAGAGCAACACGAGCACGGATACCCTGAACCACAGAATAGCTCATGTGTGAGGGATGTTGTTGGGGAAGGCCCTTGAGCAGAGCAACTGCCTTATTGAGGTCCTCATCAATCTGCTTGTAAACATCGGCAACAGTAGCGCGAGGTTGACCAGTGGTTTCCTTAAAAGTGGGCTCTGTGTACAGAGGAACACACTTCTCAGTTTCGTGACCCTTATAGGTGCGAGCAAACCACTGAGCAAGCATGAAATAGCTGTATGCGCGGATAGCGTATGCCTGACCGATTGCATAGTTCTTGGCATCAACATCTCCACCCATAGTCTCCTCGGCAGCGAGGATATAGTTGGCATTAGCAATCCATTTGTAGTGTGCATTCCACAAGTCATAAGAACGCCAACCATCGCTGGTAAAACGACCCTTCACATTGTAAGCTGCATCATACCAGAACCAGCCTGAACCAGCGGCTCCCATCATGAGGTCGTCGCCCATAAGTTCAGCAGCCAGATTGTATGCACTGATACCAAAGCACTGGTGAGTATTAAATTCAGTTGACCATCCGGGAGTGTACATCGAACGATAGATACCATTGAGCGAAACCAGTGCATGCTGGCCGTCTTCCATCATAGCATCCTTCGAGATGCTATCGGTCGGATCGGTAATCAGACTATCTTCGGAGCAAGCGCTCAACGAGAGAAGTCCACTTATTGCTATAAAAGCATATATAATTTTTTTCATTGTAATGTGTCTCCTTTCATTAAATTAGAAGTTAACTTCAACGCCAATTGTGTAGGTCCTGTTGGGACTGTAGTCATAGTTGGTACCACCGGTGAAGTTGTACTGAGGATCCATACCCTTAAGGTGGGTGAAGAGTGCGATATTGTCGCCTGAAGCAAAGATCTTAGCACCCTGAATACCAAGTTTGTTCATCCAAATCTTGGGCAGAGAGTAAGACAGTGTAATGTTCTTGATAGCAAAGTAAGAAGCATCAATCAGATAAGCATCACTTGCGGCTTCCATCACACCACGATAGTCGTCGAGTTGGATACGAGGAACATCGGTGACATCACCAGGATTGCGCCAACGCTTCAAAGCATCTTTATGGAATGTAGAGTTTGCGCTGCCCAATCCCATCATGAGACCAGCATAGACACTATCATAAATCTTGCCACCCAGCGAGTAAGTAGTCAGAACAGAGAGGCTCAGGCCCTTCCAGGTGAGGTCGGTACCAATACTACCATACAGTTTAGGAATACGACTACCCTGATAGTACTTGTTGTCAAGTGCGGTGTAGTAGTCATCAGTCTTGTATTCTTCAACCTCATTGCCATCTTCATCTTTGTAAGCCCAATAGAGACGATTACCTGTTTCGGGATCAACGCCTGCACTCTTGGCCATGTAGTAAGTGTAGATGGGCATGCCTTCCTTAATCACACGGTTACCGCTAATGATTTCAGGAGAGTCACCTGTAAGTTTCAGAACCTTGTTGTTTGTCTTGTTCAACATCAAGTTCAGGTTCCACTCGAAGTCCTGAGTACGAACAGGTGTGAAGCCCAAGTTGAGTTCGAAACCAGTGTTGCGCATGTTACCTACATTGTCGAGGTAACCCAGGAAGCCTGTAGAGAGAGCCATGGGGAAGTTGAGGAGCATGTCGGTGGTCTTCTTATAGAAGTACTCGAAGTCAACACGAATACGACCATCAAGGAACGCAGCCTCGAAACCTGCATTCAGGTTAGAGTTCTTTTCCCAAGACACTTCGCGGTTTTCAAGTGAAGAAACAAATGCACCAACATTGTTGGCATTAGCATATTCAAGGTCATAGAGCTGCTGCCAAGCATAGTAGGTACCGAGGTTATCGTTACCCTGCTCACCATAGCTCACCTTAACGCTGAGGTTGTGGATCCAGTCGATGTCTTTCATGAAGGACTCGCTCGAAACACGCCAGTTAGCACCCAACGACCAGAACACACCTGTGTGATGATCTTTGTGGAAGCGAGAAGAAGCATCACTACGAATAGAAGCCGACAGATAGTAACGGTTATCGTAATTATAGTTGAAGCGGCTCAAGAATGAGTTGATGCGATAGTCAATCTGATAAGAGTCGGCAACTTGAAGTGATGTACCAGGACGAAGTTCATAGATGCCATCAACGAGATTGCTCTTACCTGCCTGGAGGAAATTGTACTTATAAGCATACCACTCGTGACCAAGGAGGAAGTCGATGTTATGAACACCGTTGAAGGTGCGGTTCCAAGTGAGCAACTGGTTGAAGGTATAGCTCTGAGTGCGATAGTTGTACTTGTAGAGCAGACCGCCAGCGTTGGCTTGGTTACCGTGCTGTGAGTTCATATACATCATGCGGTTGCGAGTTGTATAGTCCATACCAAAGTTAATGGCGAACTTGATACCCTGACGCCAGCCATATTTCTCGAGGTCGCTACCAAACACGACACCAGTGCGAAGACCGGCAACATCGCGAACATTTTTAGCCTTATCCATGAGAAGCATACCCAGAGAGTTGAAGTCGTTCAAGTTACCGGGACGAGTTGTCTCACCCCAGTCATACTGACGATTACCATCTTTGTCAAGTACATTATTACCATTCTCATCTTTCAGATAAACAGGGAACAGGGGGTTTATGAACTGAGCAGTGAACCAGGGGTTACTGTAAGCAGTGTCATCATAGTCACTGAAGTTGCTGGTAGAGTGAGCCAGCGAAGTATTGATGTTGGCTGCAAACCAGTCGTTCATCTGAGTGTCGACATTAGCACGGGCACTGTAGCGTTCAAAGCCTGTAGTCTTTAGGAAGCCATCTTCATTCAAATAACCAAGAGAGAACATGAAACGGGTCTTGGCAGAACCACCATTCACCGAGAACACATGCTCGTGACGGAAAGCGCTACTGCGAACTACAGAATCATACCAGTCTTCATTCCACACACTCTGGGCATCAGCACGAACCATGCCGGTTGCGGGGTCAATGATTTTGTCCCATGTGTAGTTCTTGAAGGGGTTGTACAACTCACCGCCAAGCTCGTCACCCAGATAGTACTGAGAATATGCTTCAGAAGTTGCACGATCCATGCCATTATCGAGTTCGAAGTAGCTTAACAAACCTTCGTAGTAAAGTTGAACGAAATCTTTCTGGCCCACGGTCTCATAGCGAGGGGTAGCACGGTTTGACCAACCCACAGTAGAACGCCAGGTCACATTAGTGCGACCTTCAGCACCACGCTTGGTTTGAATCATGATAACACCGTTAGCACCACGGGCACCATACAGAGCAGCTGCCGATGCATCCTTCAACACGGTCATCGATTCGATATCGTTGGGGTTGATATCGCTCAAGTTACCGTCGTAGGGAATACCATCAACCACATACAAGGGGTTGTTGTCGGCATTGATTGAGCCGAAACCACGAATGCGAATGGCTGGTGCGGCACCAGGCTGACCCGAGCTACCACCTACCTGAATACCACCCACGTTACCCTCAAGGGCCTTGGTGGCACTCGTGATAGGACGAGTCTCGATCTTCTTGTTAGACACTGCTTGAGCCGAACCGGTGAAGCTTGTTTTCTTCGAAGTACCGTAGGCCACCACAATCACTTCGTCGAAGGTGGTGTTCTCGCTTTCAAGCTCAACTTTCACAAAGTTAGCCACAGCCACCTGTTTGGTAGTGTAGCCCACATATGAAACGTTGAGTAAACTCACATTGTCGGGGACTCTGAGCGTAAAGGCTCCGTCGATGTCGGTTGCAACACCTTGTCCACGACCCACTGGCTGCACGGTGGCACCAATAAGAGGTTCACCCGTGGCAGCATCAGTCACTTGCCCTTGAACGGTTCTGTCGGCCATGGCCGTGAACGCAAAAGAGCACACTGTCATTAAAAGTAGAAACAACTTTTTCATACAAAAAAAATATTTAATAAAAAAAAGCAATTATACACTTCTAACATTCATATTGTCAGTCTTTTTTGTGTGTATCTCAACTTCGCGTTTTCATGTATGCACACAGATAAAAGCTAACTCAATAATGTTTTTCTGGTTAAACTTACATTAATTAAATATAAAAGCCGTTGACATTGAAACAGACTTTCTTGTAGGTGCCTTCGAATAGTGAAATATTCTTAACACAGGGGCAGTTCATCTTCAAACAGTAAAATATTACTATGTTTTTCGTTGCAAATTTAATGAAATTGTTAGAAAAAGTAAGTATAAAATGCCAACTTTAACCTTTTGGGGAGATTTAAAAACAATCAAAAAAGAATTTGTTAATCTTCTAAAAAATATGAGAAGATTTTTTAAATCTTATATAACACACTAAGCATCAATGATAAACAAATTGCACAATCTTAAAAACATCTCTGCCATAAGTTAATTAAATGTTAAAATTGTCTCAAAATTAACTTAATGATGCTGACAAAAACGATAAAAATGGGGCAAAAAGGGACATTTTCAGTCAAAAAAACATGAAAAAAGGCGCATTCAAAAAAGTCATGCGCCTAAAATCTTAATTAATGCCCAAGTCGCGCATGGTGCGCGGTGCGGGTGTCTTAGGTAGCGGTTTTCGCGACTTGAGTTGCTCAAGAATGACCTCAATTGCCTTATCGAGCTGCTGGTCTTCGCCGGCATACTCTCGCAACGGGTCATTGTCGACAACAATATCGGGATCCACGCCATGGTTTTCTACAATCCACTCGCCACGCATGCTATAGTTGGTAAAGAACGGCGTTGTGATGCTGGTTCCATCGACATAAGGCAGCGAACCGTTGATGCCAATAATGCCGCCCCAACTGCGTGTGCCAATCACAGGACCAATCTTATTTTCCTTGAAGCTCCAGGGGAAGAGGTCGCCGTCACTGGCCGAGTACTTATTGACAAGCAGCACCTTGGGACCCACGAGGGTCTGTTCAGGAATGGTTCCGTTGAAATTGGAGCCGCGGAACATGGTCATGCGGTAGGGCTGACGCAGCAGGCGCTCAATAATCATAGGCGAGATGTTGCCTCCGCCGTTACCGCGATCATCGACAATGAGTGCTTCCTTGTCGAGCTGAGCGAAGAAATAGCGGGCAAACTCATTGAGTCCATCAGGTCCCATGTCGGGGATGTAGATATATCCTACCCTGCCCCCGGTCTTCTCGCTGACGTACTTGATATTATTCTGAACCCACTCATAGTGATACAGAGGATACTCGTCGGCAATGGGATTGACCACCACCTTGCGCGCACCTGCCCCACCGGCACTTGAAGCGATGGTGAGCTCGGTGAGAACGCCGGCCTTGCCCTGCAGCAGCGAGTAAAGATTGTTGGTTTTAGCGGTCGGGACGCCATCGACGGCGGTGATGTAGTCACCCACCTTGATATTCATGCCGGGCTCGGTGAGCGGCGAACGGAGCGACTTGCGGTCAGGAGCGCCTTGCAGAATCTTGGTGATGCGGAAGGCATTGCCCTCGCGTTGCACTTCGGCACCCAGCATACCGGTCGACTTCACATCGGCAGTCACATGGTCGCCACCGTCGACGTAGGCATGGCCCACGCCAAGTTCACCGATTAGGCCTCCGATAACATAGGTGAGGTCAAGGCGGTTCTTAACCCACGGGAGCAACTGGGCATACTTGTCGTGCATCGCCTGCCAGTCGACACCTTGCATATCCTTGAGATAGAAACCGTCGCGGTAGTTGCGCCACGCCTCATCATAGATTTGACGCCACTCCTGCTCATAGTTGATGTCGGCGACCAGATCGTCGAGTTTCACAGCCTCCTTGAGATCGGTCTTGGCACGAGGCAGGTCGGTGACATAGAGAGTGCCTCGACGCATGAACAGGGCCTTCTTCTTGTCGCTTGACACCTGCATTCGAGCGTCGGGAACAATGAGCTCATCTTTTTGCTCTTCTATATTATATAAATGTGTACCGCCATTGCCGTAGTACCACAAAAGCTTGCCATCGCAGTAGAAGTTGCCGTAGTGGTCGCCTGCAACAGGAATCTTGACGACTCGATCGGCGATGCCGTCAAGGTCGATTTTGGTCACTGCCACGGGCTTTTGAGTTTGCTTCTTGTCGGTGGCATTCTTAGCGTCGGGTTTCTTATCGGTGTCAGGTGCGGCAATAGGACTCTTGGCATCTTGCGGCATGAATGGTGAGGGAGTATCGGCGGCAAGCATGACCAGGTAGATGCCTTCTTGCTTACTATAAGAGAAATTCCACTCAATCTCGCTGTAAGTGGGGTTAAAGTCACG
Source organism: uncultured Bacteroidales bacterium (assembly GCA_946412245.1). Lineage (GTDB taxonomy): Bacteria > Bacteroidota > Bacteroidia > Bacteroidales > Muribaculaceae > Sodaliphilus. The sequence continues at coordinate 4,604 of CAMKGM010000043.1, read as the reverse complement.
CCCTGAAGCGAAGATGAGGTACTTACCGTCGGCACTGAATGCCGGCGAGTTGGAGTCATACCAGGCATCGGTCACAGGATATTCCTTGCGTGCGGCGATGTCGTAGAGGTAGATCACATTATGCTGATTGCGCTGCATTTGGTAGTAGGTGAGCCAGCGGCCATCGGGCGAGAAACGCGGTGTGGGATATGCGCCTATTGAGTCCTGACGTAGCATGACCGACGATTTAGAGCTCACCGTAAGGAGCATGATGCGGTTGTCACGGTCGGTATAAACAATCTGCTTGCCGTCGGGACTCCACTCAAAGCCCTGGATACGGGTTTTGCTACCGCTGGTGAGTTGCACAGGGTCACCGCCCTCGGTGGGACGCATCCACAGTTCAGACTCACCGGTAGCGTCGCTCACATAGGCGATGTTCTTTCCATCGGGACTCCACTGGGCATTGCGCTCGTGCACTCCCGAGGTGTGAGTGATGTTGCGTGTCACGCCTTTCTTGACAGGGATGTCAAACACCTCGCCACGCGCCGTAACGGCCATACGGTTGCCTTCAGGCGATAGCGACGCGGCGGTGATAAACTTCTTGACCGGGCGCAATTCCTCACGAGCAAAGTTATCCTCGCTATTCAGGGTCACTGAAATCTTCGTAGCCTGCTTGGTGGCAGGGTCGAGGCGATAGATGTAGCCACCGTTTTCAAAAACAATCTGGCCACCGCCGCAGGTAGCGAACTTGACATCGAATTCGTCAAAGTGCGTCACCTTTTGCGTTGTTCCTGTCACGGTATTGTACACAAAGATGTTCATGCGGTTGTCGCGATCGCTCATGAAGTAGATTTCATTGCCAATCCACATGGGCGAGATATCCTGCGCTACATGGTTCGTGATGTTGCTGACTGTCTTGGCTTGAGTGTCCCAAATCCAAATGTCGTCGGCCATACCGCCTTTGTAGTACTTCCAGGTGCGGAACTCACGGAACACGCGGTTATAGGCCAGTTTCTTGCCATCGGGCGAGTAGCAGCAGAATCCGCCTTCGGGCAACGGCAAGCGAGTAGCCATACCACCATCGGTGGGTGCGCACCACAATTGACCGTCAAAACTCTCGCTGATGCGGTTGCGATAGATTACACCGCGTCCGTCAGGAGTCCAAGTCATGGTAATGTTATTGGGTCCCATGCGGTCGCCCCAGTCATCGCGCTCATTATGAGCGGTGAAGGTGATGCGTTGTGGCTTGCCGCCGCTCGAGGGCATGACATAGACCTCGGTATTGCCGTCGTACTGGCCGGTGAAGGCTATGCGCGAGCCGTCAGGTGAATAGCGTGCAAAGGCTTCATAGCCCTTGTGCGAAGTCAACTTTTGGGCAACACCGCCCGTAATGGGAACGCGATAGATGTCGCCGGCATAAGAGAATGCCACATCAATGCCATTGGTCGCCGGGAAACGCAGCAGCCGACCTTCGTCGGCGTTGGCTCCAAACAATGCAGAGGCCATGGCAAGTGTCAGGATCAGTTTTTTCATAAGTCTATAGGTTTGTTATATTGGTTATTTCTTGATAAGTCGCAAGTAGTGCAACAACACCGGGACATCATTGCCCACAGTGGGATCGCAACGCAATTCAATGGCATTGGCACCGGGCAGCAGGTCAACGCGCATCATGTTGGTCATGGCGGTTCGGCGCCACTCGTCAAGCCCCTGCGCGGGCATCACCAGCGTGCCCTGATGATGGTCGTTAACAATCACCCTGCGGGCGGCACAAGTGCCCGACGAACTGATGGCCCCGTTGCCGTTAGCATAGCGCACATCGAGCATATAGGTGCCCGGCTCATCAACAATAGCAGTGACAAGGAGACGGACATTTCGTCCCCTACCCGACTCCACCGGTGTGTCAGGAGACAAGTGGCGGTCGTCGGGAGCCCATGAACCAAGATGGAAAATCTTGCTCACGGGCACATAGTAGTATGGATTAGAAACGTAACCCATAGAATAACGACCAACCGCCAGGATGGCACGCACACCGAAACCGTCGTTGTCAATGCGGGTAACATAGGTAGTGTCAGAGACGGTAGAAGCGAGTTCGCCGTTAATCACGCGCCGGTAGCTCATATCACCATCATAATTCTGGATGCGCGCCACACCGTTGCTCCAGGTGAGCACCGGCGTAGGCGGCAAGCTGAACGATGAATCGCTCACCGTGATTTCCTGCAACGCATGATTATTGTTACTCATAACAATGTGAACCGTGTGATGCCCCGTGAGTGTGGCCGGCACAAAATTGTCATGGCTCAACACATCGTCAAGCTTGATTGACTGAATGTCGTTGCCGGTTCCCTCTATCACGATGTCAAGCACCGCATTGCGATAACGCAAACCGGTGATTCGCTTCGTCCCGGTCAAGAAAACCGGGATAAACGGATTCAATTCCATACCGTTAGGCAGATAGGTGATTCCCGCATAAACGCGCAGCAGCATCGCCACATTGGCTGCAGCCGCACCCAGGCTGCCCTCGCCGGGGTCTTGTGTCTCACCGGTATAGGCATTGCACCACGACTTGAAGGAACAATAAAGGGCCGGTAAGCGATAGAGCGCGCCCAGTCCGCGGCGCAGGCTATGCTCATTGCCCACCTTGGCTGCCGCAATGTTCCAGAATGCTTGAATTATCGGGAATGACACCTCGCTTTGTGTGAGCATGCCGGGGCTGCTATAATGGGGACTCGTGACCGTGATGCCATAAGGAGCAAGCGGGGTGCGCATGATTAAGTTCTCGGCTCTATCATCATTCGCAATGTTCCAAAGCACGCACAGGGCTTGTCCCAAATTGTCGACGCATGGCGACTGAATGGGATAAGCGGGCAAATAAGTGTACTGGCTATAATACCCTTTACGCTCGTTCCAAAAATGCTCGTTGATGGCATCACGCATGTCCACCGCAAGCGAGGCATACTCGCTCTCGATGCCAAGTTCATCGCTCATGTCGTTCAGAATTTCAAAGGCACGAGCATATTGCGCATTGACTGTGAGCGACATAGATTCATAGATGTGAGTAAGTTGCATCCACGACGGATAGTAGAGCGAACCGTTCAGAGCATACCAACTGCCACCATGCATGAGACCCTGGTACTGGTCATAGTTTGTTTCATAATCTTGTGCCACCGACTCATTTACCACGCCGTGAGCATACTCAAGCCATTGCTTATCGCCCGTCACCACATAGACCTCCCAGGCCGCCGATGCCCACGAAATGTCGTCAACAATCACGGGCCACAACTCACCATGCCGGTTATGAGCAATGCGACCGCCGTCAACCAGTTGACGCAAACTATTCATAGCCCCTTGTGGATCGAGCGAGGCCAGCGACAAGATAATAGGATAGGTTGCATCATTCACGCTCATGCCACTCTTCACATAGTGATTGTTCACCTTATTATTATATATAGTGACAGTTGCCATATTATAGAGGGCATCAATAAGATTAGCACCCGTTTTCAACCGCGGATAGCCTTGAGGCAATGTGCCGGCCACCCAACGCCCCTTGCTCCTAACCGACTGAGCGGCCGTCTTGACATTAAGTTTCAGTTCATAGATTCCGGGGATATGAGTAGGATGCAGTTTCAAGTCTGAGCGCTCAGTGAGTGTGCGAAAATCAACAGCATTCCAAGCATCGTTAACAGCTACCCACACGCCATTAAACGATTCGCTATAGATTGTGTCGCCCGTAGCAGTTGTGAAATACCCTTGCGACTGCAATGAGTCAATCTGTGCACGCATGTCAACCCTCAAGGTTACACGATCAATTTTCGGTTGCGACATTCTCGCCACAACCACTGCCGGCTGTGTAGTGCCTGCCACTATGCTCACCGTGTCGGCCTTGAGCGGAATGCGATGCTGCTTGCCGGGCAGCAATTCGTTGTCACGACCATTGAAAGCAAGACGAAGGCTAAGCGAATCACGACTTTCAGGTTCAACAAGGCGAGGACGGTAATTACTCACTATCTCTTGAGGCGACACAGCACGAGCCACATAGCCGTCTTGCGTCACGCTATCGGCCGTTACCACATACTTGTCGGTGCGAGCAATCACGTCATTACCCATGTCACCACTACGGGAGCACGACAAGAGCAACAACATAACGCTCAATAATAACACGACATTGTGACGCAAAATTTTGAGCACCAATTTCTCGAATCCTTTTCGCTTCATCAATAACCTTCTTCTTGATTTTGTTTGGTTGTGCAAATTAACAAAAAAAATTCGTTTTTAGAAAGGAAAATGACATTTACGGAAAAAAATCGGTAAAATATTTTGTATTTTCATAAAAAATTACGAAATTTGCAACGTTAAAATAATCACAAAGTCTTTAATCGTGTCTTTGTGCACGCATAAAGATTTGATAATTAATATTGATTTTATATGTGACCGAGTAGCACTTGCTGCAACGTCAACAATATAATAAAGGTTTAACCCTAATACCTCATTTTATTCATACTATTTTTCCTAGGGTGACGCGTCGTGAGACGCGTTGCTTTTTTTATGCCCCGAACCTTTTTGCAATGATTTTGGGTCAGCGGATATTTCCGGTTGGTGAGTCTTGTCAAGTTCACGAATATAGTGTA
>CAMKGM010000042.1 GCA_946412245.1 uncultured Bacteroidales bacterium | reverse complement strand
AAGTGTTGATGGGCGTTTTCAAAGATTTTACCACGCAAAATGACCAATAGGCCAAAATTTCTGAGCGAAGCTTTTTGTGGCTTTTCGCCCTTTTCGAGAGGATTTACATACTGGCTCAGAGGAACCACACTGACGCAAGCAAGTATTTTTTCAAAAAGCTGCCACTCCGTGGTCAAAAAGCCGGCTTACGCCGGAAGAGCTTAATGCGAATTTAGCAAATTTGGCGAATATCGCGAATTTATATTTTAGCATAATTCGTTACATTCGTAAAATTCGCATTGAAATAATTGGGTCGAGTGGTGCTACCTAACGGTACCGCACGCCACTTCGTGACTCGTGCTGCACCATCTCCCCGAGCACTTCGTGGTTACTGAGCGAAGCGAAGCTTTTTGCAGCTTTTCGCCCTTTTTGAGAGGATTTACATGCTGGCTCAGAGGAAGCGCGCTGTTGTTTATTCACTATGTGTTATTGCTCTCGCACTACCATGCCCTTTCCACTATCTTTGCCGCACACCCACGCTCATTGACATTTTTCCCATTTTTCCCACCCTTCTCACCTTTCCCAACCGTTCTGAGCCACCTCATCACCATTTTCTGCAATCAGTGAGTAAGCTCACATTACACTCGCTCACTCGCGGTTTTGGATAAACCGCTCACGCTCGGCAATCAGTGAGCAAGCTCACATTGCGCTCGCTAAATCGCATTTTTCGCAAGGTGCCAAGTCGGAAGACTTGGCGATGTGCGAAACACATTGTGGAGTGTACACCGGAGGTGTACGCTCCACTGTGTGATAGCGACAGCCTCTATGAACGGCATGTCGTAGATATGCCGCAGTGGTAACGAACCGCGAAGCGCTCGAGAAAACTTCAAAGCAAGAGTCGGCCGCTAAGGGAATCGCCGTAGGCGATTACCAAGCAAAAAACCCCACCATGATGTGGCGCCAGCCACGAATGGTGGGGAGAGTGATGACCTCTAAAGGAAGCTCCTCGAAGAGTGAGCACTTTTTCGGTAACGCAAGTACACAAAAGCTACCACGAAAGCAGTACAATAATTAACGAACGCGATACAATCATTTCCGCCACCATGTAGGGTCGTTACCTGTGACGACCGCTACCACAGATAATCCTATTCTCTTGTGGTACAAAAAATTACCTGTTTGCCGCCGCGGTCTCATCAGCTGTCAGCAATTCCGAGATCTCCGAGTTCTCTGACAACTGATAACTGAAAACTGATTTTCCACATTTCCCATCTTTCCCACATTTCCCAAAAGATTCATCCTTCCCCATCTTCCCGGAGAAACCAAACAATTCGCGTAATTCGCTACATTCGTAAAATTCGTATTGAAAAAAAGCGAACCGAAGCAACCACGAAGTACTCGCGATCGTACGGAACCATATCATGCTCACGATGATTTTGCAGCACGAGTTGAGCGATAGCGAAGCGTGCAGTGCCAACGGCTGCAAAACTCATCGTAACCCCGAAGGGCAAGCGAAGTGCAGCAACCACGAAGTGCTCGGGGAGATGGTGCAGCACGAGTCACGAAGTGGCGTGCGGTGCCGTTAGGCAGCACCACTCGACCCAATCTTAAGGGCGAAGCCCGTACAAAAAAAATCAGATTAATCCGAAGTTTAACTTTTTATACCGAGCTCTTTTTGACCGCATAAGGGATAAGGGATACTGGTAGGTGTGAGTCCGGGAAATCGGTAGGAAGAAAAAAGCGGGATGCTCTACTGAAAAAGGGGAGCATAGAGGAAAAAACCACGTTTTTTGCTTACCCGAAACGGGTAGGGGTTTAAACACATAAACACCTACAGCACAGCACTTTAAGCCATATATTTAACGTATATTAATATCAGTTATATTTATTTAGTACAAAATATTTGCAGAAAATGTTTCATTTTTGTTACAAAATACATATCTTTGTCAAGAAAATTATAAAAATACAAATTGGCTGCTCATGAAGATAAAGCTAACAACATAAATATATACTTGAATTTTGGTTATGATAGGAGTGTGCTTTTGGGAAAAAGTGCACTTTTATTTTTATGTCAATTTAATTTTTCCCGGAAAAAAATCATCGCGTTTCAGATGGCAAAAAAAGAGGTAAAAATTTCTGCCCGAAACAGTAGGGCAAAAAAAAATTGATTGTCTCACGACAACCAATCTTAATTAACCTTAAATCTAATACCATGAAAAACACACAGCAAATATACAACGGATTTCTGAAATTGCAATAAGTATGAATAAAAAAACACAAATATTTAACATCTTTTTATTGTTCGGGCCCGATTTTCACAATTGATAAACACAAAATGATAGGATTTGCAATTTTAAAACGTCAAATAGTTAAAAAACGTAAGAAAGAACAACAAATTGAGACAAATAGGCCACTCCGAGAAAAATTGCATACTTACATATTTATACATCAAAAAAAACCATCTTTCGAACCGCCTCTTATTTCAATTCGCGCGCGATAAACTAAGGAGTGTAGCTTGAGGAACGACCCGTTTGGCGCGCACCTATAAATATTTTTGTCAAATTTCCATGAAATACACAAAAATTCGCTATCTTTGTGCATGAAAGGCCAGGAATTGCAGTAAAATGTAATAAAAACATGTATGCACGCGACCTTTGTTTATAAAACGACAACAACCAATAACCATAAAACCATTAATCATGTACAAGATTGAAAACCATCCCATTATTGATCTTCCTAAAGAAGAATATGTGGAATTCCAATTTGAGGGGAGGACCGTGCGCGGTCAGAAAGGCAAAACGATAGCAGCCGCCCTTCATCAGGCAGGACTTATTGTGCACAGCCACAGTACCACGGGCCGCAACCGCTCGTTGGAGTGCGGCATTGGCAAGTGCGGAGCCTGCGAAATGCTGGTCGACGGCCAGGTGCGCCGCATCTGCATCACGAGCGTCGACGGCGTAAAAGAGGTGCGTGAGATACCCAAGGACTATATGCCCGAGGGCAAGGCCCGCGCAGCCGGTGAAACCAAGATTTACAAGACTACGGTAGCCATCATAGGCGGTGGCCCAGCCGGACTGGCGTGTCGCGAGCAACTCACCGCATTGGGAATTCCCAATATTGTGGTTGACAACAACGCCACCGAGGGCGGCCAATTCAATATGCAAACCCACCAGTTCTTCTTCTTTGAGAAGGAGCAGAAATTTGGCGGCATGCGCGGTTTCGACATCGCCAAGACCCTTGCCGGCGACAACCACGACGGTATCTTGCTCAACAACACCGTGTGGGACCTGCTCGAAGGCCGTCGCATCGCGCTGAAGAACATCGTCACCCAGGAGGTGAGCTACATCGATGCCGACCATCTGGTGGTGGCTACGGGTGCCGTGCCGTTCATGCCCGTGTTTGAGAACGACGATGTGCCGGGTGTATATACCGCTGCCGTGTTCCAGAAGATGATGAACCAGGAGCACACCCTGCTGGGCAAGCGCGTGCTCACCGTGGGTGCCGGCAACATCGGCTACCTCACCAGCTACCAGGCCATGCAGGCAGGAGCAACCATCAAGGCCATCATCGAGGGCATGGACCACGAGGGCGGCTTCCCGGTGCAGGCTAACCGCGTGCGCCGTCTGGGCATCCCCATCATGACCTCGCATGTGCTCATCCGCGCCATTCCCAACGACGACTACACCGGTGTGACCGGAGCCGTGATTGCCGAGTGCAAGAACTTCCAGCCCATACCGGGTACCGAGCGTGTGATTGACGACATCGACATCATCAATATCTGCACGGGTCTGATTCCCGACAACCAGCTGCTCGTGAAGGGCCGCTCGGTATTTGGCCGCAACGTGTATGGCGCCGGCGATGCCGTCCGCATAGGCGAGGGCACCAGTGCCGTGCTCCGTGGCAAGCAGGTGGCCTACGAGGTGGCTCAGGAACTGGGCATCCGATTCCCCTATGAGGACTATCTCGAGGTATCGCGTCAGTATATCGATTCACAGCAGCGCCCCGTGCGTCTGCTCGACCGGCCACGCATCCCCAGCGAGGAGCGCATGGCACTGAAACCCTATGTGAAGATCAACTGCTTGTACGGATTTGCTTGCAATCCGTGTACATTCTCGTGTCCGCAGGGAGCCATCAGCAAGCCCACCACATCGTCGGTGCCCATGGTCGACTACGACAAGTGTATCGGCTGTATGCAGTGCGTGAACCACTGCCCGGGTCTGGCCATCTTTGGCTACGACAAGCGCAAGAATGTGGCGTTCCTGCCCGTGGAATATGACGTAGAAGAGGGCAAGGAGGTGTTCCTGGTTGATGACAACGGTGCCAAGGTGGGCCAGGGCGTTATTGAGAAAGTGCTCAGGAAACCCAACAAGACCCATGTGGCCCGCGTGCAAGTCACTGAGGTTGAGGATTTGAACCAAGTGAACGGCTTCATTCTCAAGGACCGCTATCCCGAACCGCTGAACCTGCGTCCGCTCACCAATCCCGAGGAAGGCAAATCGTTCGTGTGCCACTGCGAGGATGTGGATGTAAAGACGCTGCTGGCAGTGATTGGCGACCGCAAGTACATCTCGGTCGACGAACTCAAGCACACTACCCGCATGGGTATGGGTCCCTGCCGTGGCAAGCGCTGCGTGTCGCGCGCCAAACAGATACTGCGCGCTCACGGCATCGAGGTGACCGGCGACAGCACTCCGCGCGCCCCGCTCGCCAACCAGGTGACACTGGGCGATGTGTACAATGGCGAGTCGAAGGAAACCTTTGTGTTCGAACATGGCTCGGTGATTGACAAAGCCGAAACCGAGATCTTGGTGGCCGGCGGTGGTATGGCCGGTAGCGCGGCATTCCGCTACTTTGCCGAGGCCGGCAAGCGCGTCGTTCTGGTCAACTACGACCGCGGTTCGACATGGCGCTGCATCGGCGGTGGCCGCCCGGCATTCTCCAACCCCGACATCAGCGACATTGCCATGCACAACCTGGAAATATTCCGCGACGATCAGGAGCATTGCAACATCGACCTGAAGATGACCCGCTATGTGAATCTGGTGCATGACGATGCTACCTATCGCTCACTCGATGCATCGCGCGCCTGGAGCGAGGCCTATATGATTGACCGCAAGGACTTCACCAAGAAGATTTCGCCTTATTGGAATCCGAACGATAACATCTACAGCCACGCGCTGATTTCAGAAAACTGCTGGCAGGCCACACCGGGCCGCACCATCGACTACGTTCGCACCGTGGGCAAGCAGCATGGCGGCGAAGTGCTCGAGGACTGCGAAGTGCTGCATGTGGAACGTGTAGGCGCCAAGTATCGCGTGCTGGTGCGCCGTCACGACAAGCACTATGTGGAATACACCTGCGACCACTTTGTGAACGCTATGGGTTGGGGTTCAGAGAAATTCACCGATATGCTCGGCATTGACACCCAGCTCTATCCTGTGAAACATCAGGCCTTCATCACCCGCCGACTGCCTAACATGGGTGTGAACGGTGACTCGCTCGACATGATTATCGACCGTCGTCACTACAAGGGCTTCAACGCCGTGTATGGGCAACAGTTCCTGCACACCGGCCAAATCATTGGTTGCGCGTCGCCCGACTGCGATGCCTATGAGACACGCCAGAACCTGAAGTACAACAGTCAGGCCTTCCTCAAGATTGTGAGCGAGATGTTTGCCCAGTGGATACCCAACTTGGCATCGGTCGGCTTCCATGCCGTGTGGGCCGGCTACTACATTGAGCCGCGCTACATCATCGATCCCGAGGTGGGTCTGCTCACGGGTCTGCGCGGTCATGGCTTCATGCTCGGTCAGTATCTTGCCAAGCTCTATGTCGACAAGTATCTGGGCAAGCCTGTACCTGCCTACATGAAGGATCTTGCCATTGGCGGCAAGGGCTTGAGCGAGAACGCTTTCCAGTAAACGGCAATTTCCCCCTAATCCCAAAGAGAGATTTGGGTTAAGGAGTCAAGACAAAGTGTCCCCCGGAAGTTCTCGACCGACTTTCGGGGGCATTTATTGCGAGCTGGCATGCCCCCAAACCGGTTATTTAGCCCAAATCAGCCATTAGGCCGAAACGGGATGATTTTTTGTGCTGAGAATATTTGCAAAATTCAATATTCTTGCTGACATTTGCACCCGTATTTAACCCACAAAGGTTCTCACAAACACCTGAAACAGTTATCATGACAACAGACATGAACGACAACCCGCAAGACAAGCTCATCGAGACAGAGCAGGCCGATTTGACCGAGGTGCTGGAGGTTGCCTCAAAGGCCGGTCACATCCTTTTGGAAAACGGCGCCGAGATATCGCGCGTGGAGGACATCATGGGCCGCATCGCCTCGCACTTTGGCGTGGATTCGGGTAACTTCTTTGTGCTTTCAAACGGCATTTTCACCACAGGTCATGGCAAGAAGATCACCAAGTCGGGAGGTCAGAATTCAACTTATGCCAATGTGGAGTTCATACCGCTCAAGGCCATTCAGCTATCGAAAGTCGTGGCGGTGAATCGTTTGAGTTATGATATCTCCAACAACCGAATTGGCCTATCCGAAGCGCGAGAACGGCTGGAGCGCATCAGTACTGCGGCACCCAAACCATTTTGGGAGCAGATTTTGGGCTCGGGCTTGGGTGCGGGAGGTTTTTGTGCCGTGTTTGGTGGCGGTTGGAGCGACTGTGCCGCGGCGCTTGTTGTGGGATTGTTACTCTATGTGTTTGTTTTGGGTGTGAGTGGCCGCTATCTATCCAAGATTGTAGGCGGCATTTGCAATGCGCTGCTGGCCACATTGTTGTGCATCCTATTCTGGCGCATGGGATTGGGTAGCAGTCTTGCCAATGTGATTATCGGAGCCATCATGCCTCTGATTCCGGGAGTTCCGTTTGTCAATGGCGTGCGCGACCTTGCGAACTCAGACTACCTGGCCGGCTTCACACGCCTCACCGATGCGATGCTCGGATTCTTCTGCATTGCCGTTGGTGTCTCGTTGGGATTCATCATAGACAGTTCTATGCATGGCGGCATGCTGAGTCTGACGATGATGGTGAATCCTGAAACATCGAGTCTGTTTTTACAAGCCCTTGCGGCGTTTGTGGGTACAGCGGCATTCGCATTGCTGTTTGGCATTGACCGTGAGCACTATGTGCCGGCAGGGGTGATTGGCGCCATCGGGTGGGTACTCTACTTGATACTCATGCGAAATTGCGGCGCAACGGCTGTGGGAGCCACACTGGCCTCGTCAACGCTGGTGTGCATCCTTTCGCGCATCGCGGCCATTCCGTTCCGTATCCCCGCCCAGGGTTTCTTGCTGTGCGGCATATTCCCGCTGGTGCCCGGAGCCGGTATCTTCTGGTTCACCTATTACCTGACCGATTCACAGTTTGATTTATCGATGCATAGCGGCCTGGTGGCGAGCAAAGTAGCCATCGCCATTGTGCTGGGAATCATCATAGCCATGGAGTTGCCGCAGCGTCTGTTCTCGCGCAACCACCGCACCCACTAAAGGTTACAAGACAGTTGTCAGTTATCAGTTGACAGAGAACTCGGAGATCTCGGAATTGCTGTGAGAAGGATGGGAAGGATGGGAAAGGTGAATCTTTTGGGAAAAGTGGGAAAAGCGGGAATCTTGGGAATCTTGGGAAAAAGTAGAATTTGTTGGTTGATATGGTGTGCCGTTGTAGGGTCGCCACCTGTGCTCTGCCGTCAATCGGCATCGCCTCAGCAAAGTTCAAATAGATTTGACTCTGCATTCGGCTCGCACGATTGGTGACGACCGTACATGGTGGCGATGATGATTGTACCGCGTTCGTTGCGGTTTTGTGTACTTTCGTAGTGGTTGAATGGTGTTCACTCAATGTTGAGAAAAGCTTCAATGCTCTTCGAGCACCGCATACCGGCCTGGCGGCCGACTCATGCTTTGAAGTTTTCTCGAGCGCTTCGTGGTTCGTGCTTACTGCGGCATATCTACGACATGCCGTTCATAGAGGCTGTCGCTATCACACAGTGGAGCGTACACCTCCGGTGTACACTCCACAATGTGTTTCGCACATCGCCAAGTCTTCCGACTTGGCACCTTGCGAAAAATGCGAGTGAGCGAGCGCAATGTGAGCTTGCTCACTGATTGCCGAGCTGAAGATGGTGATTGGGTGGATGGGAAGGGCGGGAAAAACGGGAAAAATATCAATGAACGTGGGGGCGCGGCAAAGATAAGGGATAGCGGAGACTAACGCTATGGTAAAAACATAAAGTAGACAGAATTTTTCTGGGGTTGCGAACATAGAGTTCGCAAATTTTTTGTAACTTTGTGATGCAGAAAACAAAACCAGTTCAGAATAAAACGCTAAAAACCGACCAAATGCCCGCCAACAAGAACGCAATGACTATAAAAAATAATATGATAGAGAAGAAATCCAAAGAATACGGCATCGTCTATCTTGTCACCAACCCCGTTATGCCCGGGACTGGTTTAAGTTCTCAATATCAATCGCATAACTAACAATATTGTTTCACTTATAAAACACTCTTATTATGAAGAAACTAATTCTCTTTACGTTACTCATCCTGCCGCTGGCATTTGCATCATGTGGCAGCGATGACGAGCCCAACTATTCCAACCAAACGTTGGCGGTTGGTAATGTGTACGCTATCCCTGGAGGTAGCACTGGCTGGACGTCGGACAATGAACTTATAGCAAGTGTTTCAACCAACGGTGTGACCGCAGAACATGTTGGTGAAACATACATCCGCAATGGTAACAAATCGTTCAAGGTGACTGTGACTCCCAAGTACAACACCTTCAAAGAGCCGTATTTGAATTTCGGAGCATCTAAGACAACCGTAAAGAATTTCATGAGCAGCTTCAACTTGAACAAAGAACAAAACGACGCTCTTTTGTATGATGGTTCATTTCCTGTGATGTATTACTTGTATTCATTCAAAAATGCAGTTCTTAATATGTCATCAGCAGTTATCAAGGTATCATTAGTCAGCGCGGATGACATGGTTGCATTTTTACAGGAGCGTTATGTTTTCGTTACAATGGATGAAGATAAATATTACTTCGGCTTTGTTTCTCCAGACGAGAAAACTTTAGTCGTTCTACAAATCGACACCTTAAACTCGCAAGCAGTTTACATGATTGCTTATGCCGAAGTGAGCGCATACTCAACTCCTGCACAAACTTTGAAGATGATGAAGAAGCAACTGGCTCCTGCATCAACAATACATGGCGCAGAAGTCAAAGCAGAATACTCACGACTGCTCGACATCATGCCTGAAATGAAATCCGAATACAACATCATAAATAAGTAAACATCATGAAGAAGTTATTCCTTATTTTGGCTCTGTGTGTTGTCGGCATCGCAGCCAACGCTCAAATGAGCGAACAATCCGACAATGTTAAAGTGTACTGCGAAGTGATGTGCGTCCAGTACAATCTTTTCAAACAAGACGTGAACGCCCTCGTTGACTTCGGTATCGCAGAGCAAGGCAAATATGCCAACGGCTGGATCTACAACAGCAGTAACAACAAGAAGTATTCTTTTGCTTCGCCAATGAGCGTATTTGCTTACATGGCAAAGCGCGGCTGGGAATACAAAGATGCAATCATCGTAACCGAGAGTGCAGGTCTTGGTGGTAAGTCCAATGTTTGGCACTTTATACTCACCAAAGAATTCCCAATCAACTACACTCCAGAGGATGTAATTGGTGATATTGACTATCGCAACAAGTAACCTCATCTTTTCTATTAGGCGAGTTAGAAATGACTCGCCTAATAGATATTAATCGTGAATATCTGCTCATCTGTTTACACTTATTGTTTATGAACAAAATCAGATTTATCACTATTTGCCTGAGTGTTTTTGTCATGACATTAGGCATTAAGGCATTTGCACAAGAAGTTCATGGCTATGGAATGCTAATCGCTAACGACTTATCTGACCATAACTTCCTTGTTACTAGTCACGGATATGCCAACGATTCATCATACTTATATGTTGTTCGCATGGAAACTTCGGACTACTATGATGAAGACCTTGCTCGAATGGCAATCTCAACCGAGCTTGGCAAATACACGGACGTTAAGAGAATTGAGCCGTGGTCAAGGTCTGGCAGTTGGACTGAATCAACCTACAGGATTAATGACACAGAGTTGTCGATTAGCATATATGAAAACTCAAAAGATTCGTATGGCCTTCCGCGAGGTTGCACTATACATATTTACGAGTTTATCAACCCCGATTGGAAGAAAGCAAAATCCTTGACGAAGAAGAAAAGAACATCAAAAAAGAAAAGCAGTAGAAGAAAATAGATTTTCATCTTTGCCCCCCCGACCACAATGTGTGGTCGGGCTTTTTTGTCGCATACCAACAGCCGAAGGCGGTGGTTTGCTCATCGGTAAGGAGAGGAAACGGTTGGTGCCGTTCTTCTCCTTGCTTTGTTGTTGGCTTTGTCCGTCATTGGGCGTCGCCTCGGCAGAAACCAAACGAGTTTGGATCTGCTCTCGACTTGCGCCAATGGTCTCCGCTCGCTGCAGCAGCCACCAGGACTTGACTATGTGAAGATAGGGTTTATGGGGTGGGGGGGACTTTGTAGTGTGAGAGATAATATTTTTCTAATCATTTTTAAAACGAAACAAAGATGAAGTCAACGACGAAGAGGAGATTGTGAGGGATCTGGCGGAGGCGTCGAAAGAGTATCAAAAGGTCAATCAAGAGGAATTATCAGGCAAGATGAAGCATTGAGGATGTTGAAGTTCCTCAATGTTGAGAAAAGCTTCAATGCTCTTCGAGCACCGCATACCGGTCTGGCGGCCGACTCATGCTTTGAAGTTTTCTCGAGCACTTCGTGGTTCGTGCTTACAGCGGCATATCTACGACATGCCGTTCATAGAGGCTGTCGCTATCACACAGTGGAGCGTACATCTCCGGTGTACACTCCACAATGTGTTTAGATAAAATGCTTACGCTCGGCAATCAGTGAACAAGTTCACATTGCACTCGCTAAATCGCATTTTTCGCACATGGCCAAGTCTCCGACTTGACTTAACCTCACTCAAATCCACAATGTGTTTAGATAAAATGCTCACGCTCGGCAATCAGTGAGCAAGCTCACATTGTACTCGCTAAATCGCATTTTTCGCAGATAGGAGGGTGGGACGGTGTGAACGTGGGGGCGCGGCAAAGATAAGGGATAGCGGAGACTAACGCTATGGTAAAAACATAAAGTAGACAGAATTTTTCCGGGGTTGCGAACATAGAGTTCGCAAATTTTTTGTAACTTTGTGATGCAGAAAACGAAAAACCAGTTCAGAATAAAACGCTAAAAACCGACCCAATGCCCGCCAACAAGAACGCAATGACTCGCTACAAGATACTGGACGACCTGCTCAGCAACCGGTATCACGACTACTCGCTCGACGACCTCACCAGCGAGGTGGGCCGCCGCCTGTCGGACATCTACGGCAAGCGCATTAGCGTGGTGCGCCGTACCATTGAGAAGGACATCAATTATCTGGAATACGAGGGGCCGTTCCTGGCTGAGATTGAGCGCCGGTGGGTGCCGTGTGTCAGTCCCGAAACCGGAAAGACCACCACGAAGAAGTGCCTGCGCTATGCCGACCCGTCGTTCTCTATATTTAAAAAGGAGCTGTCGACCGACGAGAAGCATCTGCTCAAGGAGGCGTTCACGCTGCTTGGCCAGTTCGAGGGACTGCCTAACCTTGATGCACTGGAGAAACTGAGGCTCAGCCTCAATATGGGCAAGAACAATGGGCAGCAGATTATTTCGTTTACCAAGAATCCATTGGAGAAATCCAATCTGCTGGGTGAACTTTTCACGGCCATCTCGCAAAAGCAAGTGGTGGAGTTGACTTATCACACCTTTGCTCAGCCCGACGATAAGCATCTGGTGATTGTGCATCCCTATCTGCTCAAGGAGTACAACCGCCGGTGGTTCCTCATTGCAGCAGCCGACAGCGACCACAAGATTCTCACCTTCGGGTTGGACCGTATCGACAAAGCCACACCGATGGGCGGCTATCGCTATGTTGAGCCACAAGAGGACCTGAAAGAACGCTTTGAAGATATTATAGGAGTGACACTGTTTGACGACAGCCCAGTGTACAAAATCTATTTCTGGGTGAGCGACCGCTCCAAGGACTATGTGGCAACCAAGCCCTTGCATGAGTCACAGCGCACACTCAAAGGTCAAAAAACCCAGGAACTGCGCGCACAATACCCCACGCTCGAGGGCGGCCAGTTCTTCCGCATCGACTGCAAACGCAACTACGAACTCATTCGCGAACTCACCTCCTTCGGCAACGACCTGGTAGTGCTCTCGCCCACCGAAATCCAAGAAGAGATCGTGAATTATGTTGATAAAATGCAGCAAGTTTACCTTGCCCTGCGAATATAGCGTTCGCAACCTGGTTATAACTTTGCAACGCCAACCGAAAAAAACGGCAAACCGCAAGGTTTCACCCAAATTATTCACTATATTTGCAAAAACAACAATCACTGATTATGAAAACGACATTAAACATAAAAAATTTCAGGGTGTTTGATGAGAATGGTGCAGCCTTCGAGTTGAATCCGATTACAATCTTGACTGGTGCTAACAGCTCTGGCAAAAGTTCGGTAGTCAAAGCGATTTTTTTGCTAAACAGTTTTCTAGCACAAATCAAGAAAGCCATTGAAAATGGTGATTCAATCGAACTTGATAAGTATAAGTTGGATTTCACCACCTATCCCAACAATCTTTTAGGTCGTTTTGACAAGGTTGTTAATGATAGCTCAGCTTCAAAAACTGTGACCTTTGAGTACACTGTTCATTCTCTTATGCTGTCTCAAGATGTGAACGTCCAGCTTGTTTTCTCCGATGATGAGAATGATGAACTAAATAATGCTTATCTGGAATCCATTACCATGAGTACCAGTGAAGGCATATTCTATCATTCTTGCAAAGGAGAGACAGCTTACTGCAACCTAAACATTATAAAAGAAGACTATATAACTTTCTTGCTTGGAGAATTTGCAGCTCACAATTATTGCGGGGTTGAATCTAACTACGAGTTTGAAGGTGATATCACAAAGGAGGAATACGAAAAAACCATTAAGGAGATTATCGAATACTTGCGCACCGTTGATAAGTCTCGTAGAGATGACATCTTCCGTTATGTGCGCATTGCCAAACGCCAGAAGTCACTCATTCACGCAATGGATGTTGAGCCTTCTATCATTGAGAAGCTGCAAGGTAAAAAGTCAATCTTTGAATTACCTGTGATTGACAAACTCGCCACTATGCCAAAGAGTGAAGTAGAAGCCTACGTCACAAATGAGTTTGCAAATGGCGCAGCCGAAGATCTAGCCTTTGCCACACTCAAAGTGATAAACGATTTCATGGAATCGGATTTTGACAACTTTGCAGATTACTTTTCCGATTATGAGGAAAGATGGTTCAGTAAAGTTATTTGCGCTGGTCCAATGTTCAGTGCTCGTCGTTCAAAAAAAGAAGTTCATTTGCTCGAAGCGAGAGATTTGACGCTTGATAACGCCTATCTGACAATGAATCCTTATAACATGAAAAGTGGAGAAGGATTTACGTTAGAAGGTGATAAGTTTGTTCCTATAGTAAAAGACGAAGAAACTAAACAGGCTGAGCAAAAAGCTGAAATCGAGGCTTGGCAGAACCGCAAACTCAATTTCGAGATACTGTATGAGATTGTCATGGCATGGAACAAGAAGATTGCCAAAGATGGAAACGGCATCTATGAATATGTTGAAGCCTCGCAATTCAACCCATGGGGCAACTACTACCACGTCGCATACAAACTGCTCACCAAGTTTGCCGAGGCATTGACACAGGAAGTCGCTTGTCCCGATTGGTGCGGCAATATGTCATACGTCAGTTCGGCTCGCGCCAGCGTCAGCCGCCTTTATACACTTGACAACAAGGATGACTTTTCTTTGCTTCTCCAAAACTACTTCGAGAAGAAGCGTCTTTATCGTGAATATAAGAACGGTCACAGTTTTATTGGCAAGCGAGAATATGAAGAAGACAGCTTCATGAACCGCTGGATTGAGAAGTTCGAAATTGGCAAAGCCATATCGCTTCACATCGACCAAGAGGGTCTTGGTGTACAAATCCGTTTGCACAAGTCGGAAAGTGACCAAGGCAGAATCCTTGCCGACGAAGGTTATGGCATAACCCAACTAGTTTCCATTCTTTTGCAAATTGAAACTGCAATACTTTCAGCCAATGGGGAGAAAGTGAACAACTTCTTCAGATTAGAGAATCTCGATCACTATGATGACAGAATCTTCCACTATGAAATTAACACTATTGCTATAGAGGAACCAGAGATTCACTTGCACCCCAAGTACCAATCGTTACTTGTCGATATGTTCCTTGAAGCATACGAGAAGTATAACATACACTTCCTCATCGAGACGCACTCTGAATACTTGATCCGTAAAGCGCAGGTCTTTGTGGCACGTAGCAACTACGAGAACGAGGAAGCTATGAGCAAAGGAAACCCGTTCAAGGTTTACTATGTTCCTCGTAGCGAGAAGCCTTATGAGATGAGATTCTGTGCCGACGGAAGATTTCAGGATGAGTTTGGTAAGGGCTTCTTTGACGAGGCAACAAATTTAGCATTTGAAATCCTATAAGCAATGAACGCCTATATAGAAAAAGAAAGCTTACGATCACTCATCAGCCAACGCAACGATGAAAGGTATGATGAGTGCCTGCGTATGCTCAAACGCAACCTGACTCTCAATTTCTCATTCTCAAAGGCTGAGGCGTTGGCTGACCCAGCCATACAAAACTGGGTCAAAGAACTCACATTCGGCTCTATTGCGCCAAAGCCTAATTGGGACAGCACATATCCCGACCCGGAGAAAGAACTTTCCCTTGATGGTATCACAATCGACAAGTTGTGCGCCGTTTATTTGCTCGATGACGAGTCCCCCCAACCTCTGGCAAAAGCCATGCTCGTCAGTTATTGCGGACACGAGCTTGATACCTTATCCAAGCTCTATGTCCGTACCGACGTGCAGGAGTTTGACGACCAATTGACACCAGCATCTATCGGCAGTTGGAAAAACATCGGCACATACACTGCGCCATGTACCGACATTCTGATAGCCGATAGATATATCCTTTCAGAAAAAAGGCTTCTCTCCCGAAACCTTTATCCAATAATAAATGTCTTGACCAATCAAACCAGAGGTAAGCACATCAACATTGTTATTGTTGTAGAAAGAAACTCAATCCACGTAGACATTGATTTGGAGAGCGTCAGCGACACAATCAAATCGAATGTCGAAGAAAACATGGGTGTAGAACCTAACGTGACGTTCCTGCTCTGTGCACCGCATCAAGGGGAGCAGTTGTTCCACGACCGCCTTATATTGACCAACTATAGGGCAATCACATCGGGCGACTCATTCAACTATTTTAACCCTGATGGAAAAGTTAGAACCGGCGGCTTCGGCATAACCATTACAAGCCTAGCCAAAAAGTTCAGCTATGTGCAGGAACAAGTGATAAACACCTACTGCAGTAAACTTCAAAACGAGGTGAGATACGCAATAGCGCAAGGCGATAAACAATCAAATTTTCTCACTTTTCGATAACATGTTCACACAAGTATCTATTTTTGCACCGTCAAAATTGAATGAATTATGGCAACATGGGATAAACAAAAACAGCCACGTGAGAATGGAGAAATTGTAGAAATGCAAGTTCCTATTCTCGTGTCGGCTAGTCGTAGCACTGATATACCAGCATTTTATGCCGACTGGTTTTTTCATAGGCTCGACAAAGTGGGATACTCTGCATGGACTAATCCGTTCAATGGTGTTCGCAGTTATGTGTCGTACAAAAACACACGATTCATTGTGTTCTGGTCAAAGAACCCAAGACCTTTGCTCGAATATCTTCCTATATTAGAGCGTCGTGGCATCGGCTGCTACATCCAATACTCGCTCAACGACTATGAGGCTGAGGGCTTGGAAAAGAGCGTACCGCCCATTGCTCAACGTATTGACACGTTCAAGCAACTTGTTGAACGTCTAGGTAAGGGTCATGTAATTTGGAGGTTCGACCCATTAGTGCTCACTGACAGAATCAGCATTGACTCTCTGCTTGCCAAGATTGAGAACATCGGTGACCAACTCATCGGTTATACCGAGAAGTTAGTTTTCAGCTTTGCTGATATTCTCTCTTATCGCAAAGTGCAGACCAATCTGAAAAAAGCCCATATCAATTACATTGATTGGACGGAGGAGCAGATGCGTGAATTTGCATCCAAGTTGGCAAAGCTTAACGAGAAATGGGGCTATGAATTGGCAACTTGCGGAGAGAAGATTGACCTCAATGAATTTGGGGTGAAGAAAAACCACTGTGTCGATGATGACCTCATCATTCGTCTTGCGTACCATGATAAAGTCCTTATGGACTACCTCAATGTCAAGATACAACCCATGCCACAAGCAGGATTGTTCGGCGAAACCGACCCACTGCCCGATGGCGCAATCATGCTGCCTGGTGGCAGATATGCCACACATGGCGACAACCGCGACAAAGGACAACGCCTTTTCTGCGGTTGCGTCAAGAGCAAAGACATCGGAGAATACAACACTTGCGTTCACGGATGCGAGTATTGCTACGCCAATGCAAGCAAAGAACTTGCCATCGCCAATCTGCGTTCACACAAAAAGAACCCATTATCTGAGACCATAACAGGAAGATAAGTATGCCATACGCTGAAAACATAAACCACTGTAACAGCATTGATGACATCATTAACTGGTGTCACAATTCCTTGCCGACTCGCTACCAAGCAAGACCGTGGACGCATGAGCAGCTTAATCATGGTGTGGACTTGCTCGCCAGCGAGGAAGCCTTGAATTGCTATATGTCGGCCTACGGCGATATGCACGTAGGCAAGTGCCGAGCTGCATTGATGAATTTCCCCTTTGAGAAGTTGAATGGCTCAATAGAAATCGTTGATTGGGGCTGCGGTCAAGGCATAGGTTCCGCCACTGTCATCGACGTGCTGAAACAGCACGAACTTCTCCAATGGTTACGGCGGGTCACACTCATTGAACCATCAGAACATGCTCTTAACCGCGCTGTGTGTAATGTCGCCAAGCTCACTCATAACGCAGTTGAGATAGACGCAAAAAACAAGTATCTTCCATCCAGCAGTGCAGCCGGTGAAAGCACATTGACTGCGGTTGGCTACACCTACGCAAACGTCATTCATGTTTTCTCCAACATACTTGACGTAAAAGTAATAGATCTGGGGGCAGTTGCACGAATGGTTGCGTCTTCACACGGTAAACATTTTGTGCTGTGCATCGGTCCAAAAAATGGAGCATCATACAGAATTGAACAATTCTGCTCTGTATTTGGCGAACAAGAATTTTTCAGTCACATAGACAGTAGCCGTTTTGCTCGAACAAAAAGAACCGGCCACCCATATACCTGCATGACTAGATGCTTTGCCTACGATGGCTCACCATTGGATGTGAGCCGTTTGTCGTTATACAGAGACAGTGGTGTTGAAGTCTTTGACGACTACGATTTGCAACTTCAAATCCAAAACGGCATCATGTCAGAACAAAAGGCTAGAGTGGCATGGCGACTGCAAAACATTTTGGCTGTTGATGACATCATGTATATTGACCCCGTTGTCAACGAAGTATCTGTTGATTTCATTATCGTGCGACCGAACAAAGGAGCACTTCTCGTCAATGTGTTTGAGGAAGATTTGAAGAATTGCCGATTGTCGCAAGACAAGAAAGACATTTTCATTTCTGGCAAATCCTATCAATCGCCAATTGATCTTATAAGCTTGTGCCAAACAAGCATTAAGGATGGTATCGAAGAACTGTTGATGAGTACAATCGAGGACAGTCGCAACTTCGGTTTGGTGAAAAAAGTTGTAATCTTTACAGAAAACGAGCTTAATTATGTAAAAGATTTCTTTGGCGCTTACGGTGCTCACACCAACTTCACATTCTTGTTTGGCAGCGAGTTTATAAATGATAGCAACGTATCTATAAACTTATATAGTTCCATCAACTTCCTTTATAACAACGTTGCCTTTGACGATGTTGTTAAACGCAAACTCGCCAAAATCATATCACCCTCATGGCACTCATATCAAGAAGGCAGAATTGGTATAGAGCCACAAGGAGCGCAGAGAAATCTCGTAAGAAGTCACAGAACGCAACAAAAGATCAGTGGTGTTGCCGGTGCTGGAAAAACCTTTGTTCTTGCCAAGAGAGCAATAAACGCCATGAAGCGCACTGGTGGTGACGTTCTTGTACTGACTTATAATATTACGCTTGCCAACTATTTGCGTTTCAGACTTTCTGAGATTAGAGAAGATTTCTCGTGGGAGAAGATTGACATATACCCCTATCACCAATTCTTTAGAATACGTGCCTCGGAATGCCAACTACACGTTGAGTTTGGCTCGTATGATGAAGTCGATTTCTTCGATAACTCCAAGAAACACAAAAAATATTCCGCCATTTTTGTCGATGAAGTCCAAGACTACACAACCGAATGGCTGCGTATCGTCATGCAGAACTTCTTGCTTGAACCTAATGGCGAGTTTGTTGTGTTCGGTGACCCTAAGCAGAATGTTTATCACCGCCCACTCGATGCCAACAAAGACATTCGATTGGGTGTTATAGGTGGCGAGTGGAACAGGCAGCTGAACACAGGTCGCCGCTTTACGAACCCGAGGCTTGCTTCACTGGCCACGTCATTTCAAAGGCAATTTTTTACCACATTGCCTACCGATAATATCGCAACCACCATCCAGGCAGAGAACACGTTTAATTTCCAAATCGTATCTTATTACGACATGAGAGCGTCTTTCTCTTTTGAGAGCTTGGTTGGCAAAATTATTAACATTATCAATACTGACAGTAACGGCGCACAAGACTTCGTTGTGCTTGCCTCATCAACTAAGTTACTTCGCAACATTGATTACCAATATCGTCAAAAAACGAATCAAGAAACAGAAGTGACATTTGTAGCCACCGAGCCCTTTGAACGCCTCAAAAGAATACACGGTGTAACCGATGAACATACAGCCAACTGGAAATTCAAACGAGACTTTGAATCGGTTGAAAGAACAAGAAAACAGCTTTTCACGACAGACAAGCGTTGTTTGAAAATATCAACCATTCAAAGTTTCAAAGGCTGGGAATCTCCTTCGGTTATTGTGATTCTTGAAGAAGATTTCTATTCAAGAATGAGTGGTTTCCAACCTATGGCACCCGAAGCCATTTACACAGCTATAACTCGTGCACGTGAGAATATGCACATCATCAATATTGGTAACGATACTTATCACGATTTCTTCAATTCACAAACAAGATGAACAATTTAACTAAAAACGAGAAATACGCAATTGTAAATATTCTTTCTCAAATAATGAAGGCCGACGGCATCATTCATCCAAAAGAGGAGGAGTATATGGATAATATTTATAGCGAGCTGGAAATAACCATCACTGATTTGGAAGATGCCGCCAACATCGATGAACTTCAAGCTAAACTCATAATTGATGAAATGAACACAGAAAACAGAAACTGTGCTCGTTCTATGTTCGTCGGCATGGCAGAATCTGATGGCTATGTTCACCCGAAAGAATCAGCAATTATCAATCAAATTTTCAAATAACTTTAGATTATGGACACACAAGAAGAACAGGTTGTGCATGACCTTGCGGAAGCATGGCGTACATTGAATGCCGAACTTATCATCAAACATCTGGCTCCCGAATTTAAGTATGATTCGATGTGGGTTTTTGCTTCACTTGATTGCAGCGGCTATGCCGAGTATATCCGAGGCAAGTTTGATGCTATCAGGAAGAGCGGGTCGCAACTCGATATCCGCGAGGTGCCGGGGCACGATGCTATTGCGATTTCGCAGGATGGGAATGAGCCGGCGTACTATATCATCAAGATTGAGGAAGGGAAGATTGTGAAGGGTGATTTGACGGCATTTTTAATGTGAGGTGTTATGTACGAGGTGCTTTTTGTATCATAATTGAGAGCGGAGAACTCGGGCGGGGAGGGCATTTTAGACATTTTGTGGCTCGCTGCGGGGTCTGTCGCCCCGATGGGGCTAATTATATTGAATATCACCTTAAAACAGGGGTTCTTCGCAATGTTGAGAACAGTTTCAATGCCCTTTGGGCACCGCGCACCGCTCTTGCGAGCGACTTTCGCTTTGAAATGTTCTCGAGCACTTCGTGGTTCGCTCCACCCCTGCCTATTCTCTTCCGCTCCTAACGGAGCTGTGGCAAACGCACAGTGAATAAAGTATGGATTAATGCGGGGTTAGTAGTGGAAGCTGGAGCCGCCCAGGAACTCACGCAAGAGGCTGGTGTGTGGCACGTCCTCGGGCGCTACGCTCTCAAAGTACTGGAGGAAGCGCATGAGTCGGTAGGCCTCGCCATACTCAGGAGCGCTGACGGGAACTTGTCGCAAGACGGGTAGGGCGTACTCCTTCATGACCGCAAGTTCAAACAGTAATGATGAATTGAACATGGCATCGGCATTCTCCTGGAAGGGGAAAATCCACTTTTCCTCGCCACGTCCCACGCTGGGCCAGCGTGCGATGGTGTCGCGGGCCGAAGCGCCACGGTACTTGAAGTCGCGCACAATGCGTCGCAGCAAGCGATTGTCACGAGTTGAAATCCAGTTATGGTCGTCAATGTTGAGCGTAGTGAGGGCTGAGACATAGACAAGATATTTCATTGCCGGATCGATTTGGGGCGTGAGGTCAGGATTGAGTCCATGAATGCCCTCCATGAGCAGGATGTTGTTGTGCTCAAGTTTGAGTGTGTTGCCCTTGTACTCGCGCTGTCCGGTCTCGAAGTTGTAGGTGGGCATGGGCACTTCCTTGCCGTCGAGCAGGTCGCGCAGGTCGGCATTGAACTGCTCCAGGTCGAGGGCATAGAGCGACTCATAGTCGTAGTCGCCCGACTCGTCGCGGGGCGTGTGCTGGCGGTCTACAAAGTAGTTATCAAGCGAGATTACTTTGGGGATGATATAGTTCGTGATCAGTTGAATGGAGAGGCGCTTGGCCGAGGTGGTTTTGCCGCTTGACGAGGGTCCTGCAATCATGACCACTCGTGCCCCACCCTGCTTGTAGCGCTGCGCAATGTCGGCCGCTATCTTGGCAAACATCTGATTGTGTAATGCCTCAGCCACATTGATGAGCATGGGAGTCTGCTTGGCGCGGATGGCACGGTTGAGTTCACCCACATCGGCAATGTTAATGATTTTGTTGAACTCCACATGCTCCTCCAGTGCCTTGAACAGTTTCTCCTGTGGCTGCGGTTGGGCAACCTTGTCGGTGTGCTTGCGATCAGGACCCAACAATAGCATTCCGTTCTTGTAAGGCAAGAGGTCGAAGGTGGGGATACATCCTGTTGAGGGGGCGAGCGGTCCGGTGTAGGCATCGACGATGTCGCCCAGTTTGTAGTAGATGGTGTATAGGTTGCCCAAAGACTCATAGAGTCGCACCTTGTCGGGCATATTTTGCTTGCGGAACATCTCAACCACATCGGCGGTGAGTCGTTCGCGACGCACAAACTTGAGGTCCTGCTCCACAATTTGCTTCATGCGCAACTTGATGGCCTCAACCACTTGCGGATTGACGGGCGCGTCGCTCTCGTGCTTGAAGACGCAATAATAGCCGCCGGCGATGGAGAGGTCAACCAGGAGACGTTTTTGTGGATAGAGGTCGTGAATAGCCTTGTACAGAATCATGCACAAGGAGCGGATGTAGACGCTGCGTCCCGTCTTGCTGTTAACGTCAAGATACTCCACCTGCTTGGGGCCGAAGACAGGATAACTGAGGTTTTCAACCTTGTTATTGACGAGGGCGCAAATGGGCTTGATGGGCACTCGCGCGCTAATGGTGTCAAAAATTTCGAGCAACGTGTCGCCGCCATCTATTTTGATGTATTCTTCAGTATTCTTGCAATAAATCTGTAAGTCGTTAATCATTGAAAAAGAGGTGATAAGTGTGATGAATTGAAATATTTTGGCTATGAGGTTTAGAGTTTCATTTGGCTATTGGCTCGCTCAATTTCGCGCAACGAGACGTTCGGGTTGCGATAGCGGGCCTTGGGGTTGGCATCGCCCTCGGTAGGTGCAATGGCGAGTTGCGGGCAAGCCTGCGCGCAGGCCAAGCACTGCTCGCACATGCCTTGCGCCTTGGCGTGGTCGTTTTCTACGCTGTAGCAGCCACGCGGACACACATACTCGCAAATGCTGCACCCGATGCACGCATCGGTGATTTCAAACATCTCGTCGGCACCCACAAAGTTGTGCTCGCGAGCATGAGGACGATGCGCCGGTGCCTCGCCATCAGGAGTGATTACGAACTGCTTGCGAGCATCAACATCCTTCACGATAGCGGCAATGGCGGCATCAATCTTGGCGGGGTCGTTCTCCTTCAACTCCTGCGCCATGTCGAAGCGCTGCAGGCGGTTGTCGGCCATTTTCACGCCGTTGACATAGGCAACCTTCACCTTCTTCTCCTTCATCGCATCAACGAGGGTCTGCGCATCGTTGCGCAAATGGCGGCCATAGGTAATGACTCCGAAGAAGTAGTCGCACTTGAACTGAGCCCGCGTCAAGAATTCCTTCACAATCTCGGGAATTTCCCTGTATTTGGGATACACCAGTCCTATCTCGTCGGCCTCGAAGTTCAGGTCTTTCTCCTTGAGCAATTGCGGGATGCTCAAGGCTGTGCCTCCGTCGGCAACCAAGCTCTTGGCAACATAGAGACTGTTGCCCGTGCCGGTAAAGAAGAATACAAGCCGCTTCTTGCTCAGTTTCTCCCCTTTGTGGGTACTACATGCGGTGATGGGCACTACGCCGCCCATGGCGAGCGTTGCTGTAGCGGCGCCAAATAGTTTCAGTGCGCTGCGTCGTGATATCTGATGCTTGCTCATGCTTCGTTCTGCTTTAATCGTTCAACATATCGGCTAATGCGGTGCAACTCTTGCGGGATGCGTATGCGCTGCGGACACGAGGTCACGCACTGGCCACAGCCGACGCAATGGTCGGCCTGACGCATTCGGGGCACGCTACGGTCATAGTCAACCAGCCACGCACGGCGATGCTTGGCATAGTCGGGATCGGTCATGTCGGTAGGCATCGCCTCGGCACCCAAGCACTTGTTGTAGTGTACAAAAATGCCGGGAATGTCGATGCCATAGGGGCAGGGCATGCAGTACTTGCAGTCGTTGCACTGTATAATCTTGTAGTCCACAATCTGGGCGGCAATGGTGCCGTCGAGGTAGCGCATCTCCTTCTCGGTGAGGGGTTTCAGTGGGCAGTAGGTGTTGAGGTTGTCCTTCAGGTGCTCCATGTAGGTCATGCCGCTCAGGGCGGTGAGCACCTCGGGATAGGTGCCAACATAGCGGAACGACCACGATGCCACCGAGTGGTCGGGGTCGCGCTGCTTGAGTTGTGCCACCAGGCGGTCGGGCAGGTTGCTCAGGCGTCCACCCAGCAGGGGTTCCATAATCACCGCCTGCAGGTTGCGCTTCAGCAGTTCGCCATAGAGGTACTCGGCATCGGTATTGTCCTCGTTAATTTCGTTGGCGTGCTGCCAGTCGAGGTAGTTCATCTCAATCTGCACGAAGTCGAATTGCACCTTGCCCTCGTCGTGCAGTTTCAGGGCATGGTCAAATATCTTGATGTCGCCGTGATAAGAGAATCCCAGATTACGAATCACGCCCTCTTTCTTCTTCTGGTTCAGGAAGTCCATGATGCCGTTGTTCACGAAACGGTCCTCAAAGGTCTGCATAGGATCTTCGCCGCCGCCTATGTTGTGCCACAGGTAGTAGTCAAAATAGTCGACTTGCAGGGCCTTGAGCGACTCCTCGAACATGGCTATCGATGCCTCACGGGAGTTATCTTTGAAGTTACTCATCTTGGTGGCGATGAAGTACTCGTTGCGTTTATGGCGGCTCAGCGCAATGCCCGTGGCAGCCTCGCTCTTGCCCTTGCAATAGACGGGCGAGGTGTCGAAGTAGTTCACACCGTGTTCAATGGCATAGTCTACCTCCTTGTTCACCATTTCCTGGTCAATCTCGCCCTCACCGTTCTGTCGCTCGCCCGGGTGGTCGTTCTTGGTCGGGAGGCGCATCATGCCATAGCCCAAGAGCGACACCTTGTCGCCGGTGTGCTTGTTGGTGCGGTAGGTCATCTTGCCCTTGGGAGGTTCCTGCCCGCCTGCCTCGTCGTCGCTCTTGGCACAACCCACAATGGTGGGCACTGCCACTACGGCCGAACCCAGCCCCACAGCCTTCAAGAAACTGCGGCGGCTCAGTTGCCGGCCTTTTCTCATATCGTCGTTTGCCATAGTCTTTCTGCTTTTTAAGTTAAATCATTCGATGCACTTCATGTCCTTCAACATAGATGGCCGAGAAGGGACGGGCGGGGCACACATACTCGCACGAACCGCAGCCTATGCAGCGCTCCACATTCACTACAGGAATGCGGCGTTTGTCCTCTTCCTTAGGTTCTTCTCCTTCGGCAGGAGCCTCGGGTGCCGGATTGAGGGGCACCATCTGGATGGCACCGGCAGGGCAGTGGCGGGCACAGTTGCCGCACTCCACCTCGTCGGTGAGCACAATGCAGTTCTTCTTCACCCACACGGCATGGCCTATCTGTATCGACGACTTTTCAATCTCGTCGATGGGCTGGATGGCACCGGCCGGACACACCTCGCTGCAACGCGTGCACTCGGGGCGGCAGTAACCGCGCTCATAGCTCATCACAGGCTGCATGAAGGTGGCAGGATCGTTCGAGGGTCGCAGTACATCGTTGGGGCACTGAGCCACGCACAATTGGCATCCTACGCAGCGCTTGGCCATATTGGCGGCGCTGAATGAACCCGGCGGCGTGAGGGGCGTACTGCGATTGGGCACTTGCTTGTCTTCAATCACAGCAAGGCCGCCATCCACCTTCTTGTTGGCTTGAGCCAGTACAGCCTCGGCACCCATCACGGCAGCACCCACCATCAAGGCACGGCGCACCTCGTCGGGTTTCTCGGCCTTGGCTTCTTCGGCCACAGGTTTGGCGGTCTCAAGTTGCTTGCGGGTGGGCTTGTGGCTATATTTCAGTGCACCAAACTTGCATTTCTCAATGCAGTTGCCGCACACCACACAACGGCTGTAGTCCACCGTGTGTGTCTCATAGTCGATGCATGCTGCCTTGCAGTTCTTGGTGCAAAGGCTGCAATTCTTGCACTTGTCCTCGTCAAAGCGCACCTTGAACCACGAGAACCGAGCCAAGAAACTCAGCGTTGTGCCTACGGGGCAAATGCTGTTGCACCAGGTGCGGCCATGCTTCCAGGCCAGCACTACGATGGCCACAATCACGCCCAGCGTCACCAGCAGCACGGGCAAGCTCTTGAGCCACACATCCTTGCTGTAGAAGGCGTAACTATTGAAGTGATCGCTGATAGAGGCCAGCACATTGTTGCCCCAAATGTAGAGCGGCTGCAGGAAAGTATTCACGAAGCGCCCATAGGTACCATAGGGGGCAAGCAGGGCTATCACGATGCCAAGGCCCAGCACAACCGCCACAATGAGCAGCACCAGCATGGCATAGCGCAGCCAGTTCTTGGCGGGACTGTAGCTGAAGCGATTCTTCTTTTTCCTGCCGTGAATCCATGAAACAATGTCCTGGAACACACCCAGCGGGCATATCACCGAACAATAGATGCGGCCAAAGACGAGCGTGAGCAGTGCAAGCACCACAATCACCACTGCGTTTAGCGCCAGCACGGCGGGCAGCAGCTGCACCTTAGCGAGCCAGCCCAACCAGCAGTGGAGCGAGCCGGTGAAGTCAAGCAGCAACAAGGTGATGAGCGTGAAGCACACCGCTGCCAAAACAATTCTTATTTTTTGTAGCATAAGTGAATAGATTTTCAGTAGTAAACTTTTTAATTGCGTAAAGGTAGCATTTTTTCCTCACTTTTCAAAATCGCAGCCCCGCAACTCACAAAAAACCGCCATTCCCCACAATTTTTTTTCAGCGAAAACCGCCATTCCCCACAAATTTTCACTACTGAAAATAGTTAGTTCGCACCAAACCTTCAAAATCCCACAAATATTCTCTACTGAAAAAAAATAGAAGAATCCTATGGGATTTATCGGCTGAGCGTTAATACTGCTCGTCATCGTTGGGGAAGGAGCCGTCTTTCACATCGATGATGTAGTTGCCCACGCTGTCGATGATTTGCTCAGCCAGGTTGTTATACACGCGTAGGAACTTGGGTTTGAAGTCGGTGTTCAATCCCAGCATGTCGTGGAGCACCAGCACCTGTCCGTCGCAATATTTGCCGCCACCAATGCCGATGGTGGGGATGGTGAGCCGCTCGGTCACCTTCTTGGCCAGCAAAGCGGGAATTTTTTCGAGCACAATAGTGAAGCAACCTGCTTCTTGCAGTGCTGCAGCGTCGCTGAGCAACTTCTGCGCCTCGGCCTCTTCGGTGGCACGGGTCACATAGGAGCCAAACTGATTGATTGACTGCGGGGTGAGGCCCAGATGACCACACACGGGAATGCCGGCGCGCAATATCATCTCGATGCTGTCGTGCACCTCGCTGCCGCCCTCCAGTTTCACGCCGTCGGCACCCGTCTCCTGCATGATGCGCACGGCATTGCGTTGCGCCTCGATGGGGTCGCCCTTGTAGGTGCCAAAAGGCATATCCACCAGCACCATAGCGCGCTTCACGGCGCGCACCACCGTGCGACCATACACAATCATGTCGTCGATGGTGATGGGCACTGTCGTGGCATTGCCCTGCATCACATTTGAGGCACTGTCGCCCACCAGAATCATGTCGATGCCTGCCTTATCTACAAGTCCGGCCATCGTGAAGTCGTAAGCCGTAATCATCGCTATTTTTTCGCCTGCGAGCTTCATCTCGTGCACGCGCTTGGTGGTCACTTTTTTAGGGTTGGTGATGGTGTAAGTTGACATAACTTTTCTTTTTAATAATGATTTAGACGGCAAATATACACTTTTCTTGCAGTTACAACAAAATTTCAGTCTTTTTATTGCAAAAATATGGCTAATTTCAATGTCATCACCTTATATCCTTAATAAATCTAACTGGAACTGTCATACGCACGGCTACATGTTTGCCGTTTTTTTTTGCTGGAACTAATTGAGGCAAATGACTTATGATCTCAAAAGCCAGTTTATCTTCCTTCTCTCCCACACTGCGCGAAATAGCAGTTTTTTCCAAAGCACCTGATGAAGAAATAGTTAATTGAATGATTACAGTAGAACTGGACAAATCAGTCTCTTTAACAGATAAAACCTTAGCGCAACTATCAACATATTGTTTGATGTCCTTTCCATTTACAGCAATGAATGGAAGTTTATCAACATTTATTTCCGAGTAAACTCCATCTACAGTTGGTGGAGTATTATTTCTTTTTCTTTTTTCAATCAATCCTTCAAACCCAGGAGTTGTTGAAAGAGAGATTGTGGGAGAATAGTATATAATAGAATCTTTTACGGTCTTGGTAACATAAGCGGGTCTGCCCTCATAAGTACATCTATCGAATGTGATGTAACCCTGTTCATGTGGATAGCCAATTTGATAACTACTTATTTCGTGGTCTGACACATTTAAGTTAGTATATTCTTGTTTATAATTATTTGCCATGTTTCTTAAAGAATCGAACAAACACTCTCTATCTAAACAACTTAAGTCTTTTTCAACATTAATAATAGTGCACTGATGTGGGGTTTTTATAAATAGCATTGAATATAGAAAACGCCTTTCCAGAGTATAAAACTGCTTATATTCAAAAACTGTGTCATGACTTTCCCAAATGTTGTAACATCTTGGGTAACGTCCATCTTTTGACAAGACTACCAAATCTAAATCATAACACTTATATGAATCTAATAAAGATTTGGTTTCTTCTTTGTTACTCAAAGATTTATTTGGACAGCATCCAAAAAAGAGCAACACAATAGAGGACAATATGATTACAAACCTTACCATCTATTATTGAAATTAAAAAAATTTATAAAATAAGTAAAGGGACGTACCTTTCTTAAAAAACTTCCGTCATCCCATCTGATTCCCCAATTTTTATGAATTGTAACATTATACACGTCAACTGCTTTCTCTCCCGACCTCGAAACAGTATACTCATTATCAATATTAGAACCAAATAGGGCATAGATTGGATTGAAGTCTTTACCCTCTAAACCGTGCCTGCCATCATATTTATAGCCAGCAGGAATTTTATGCTGTGATGCTATCGTCAATGAGTTGGTGGCAGAAGCACAGTACTCTACAAAGGACCGGCCTACATCTCCTTTACCAGTATTACATGCCCCTATAAAGATTTCTTTTCCATTTAAGTACTTACTTAGATTTGAGATATCAACATTTTTGTTTATTATCGTTTCACCTATTCGAAATTGTCCTTCTGTCCCATGGCTATTTATAGAAAAAACAGAAGCAGAAGAACCGATAACATTACTTAAATCTCTAAGAGATATGACAAAGTCCTCTAAATCTTCCACAGTAATGATTGGGATGCCTTGCTCTTTGGCTGCAAGATAATCAATCTCCAATGCATTATCTCTAAAAGTAGGATATATACAGATTAGCATATAATGTGTATCGTCATTAATATTTTCCATAAGATAACAACCTGTGGGGTCGGTGTATCGGATGGGATTGCCGGCACAGTAGGCAAAGGGGGTGGTATTGGGGTAGTCCTCGGCCTTGCGGTCTATGGAGTTGAACTGCGGAAGCATGGGGTCGTACATTCTTGCTTCGAAGTCATACCAGTCGAGGCCGTTCTCGCGGTCGAGTTCCTTGCCGCCGTACTTGCGGGGCTGCACGCCAGAGGCGGGCGCACCTGTGATGCCGCCGTAGGGGTAATATCCGTTGATTTCTTCAAGAGTGCCGTTCTGGCTGATGACGGCCCGCACATTGCCCTGATAGTCGGTGATGCGGTAGTGGTAGCAGCTGTCGGCCCAGTAGCCATAGTCGTTCTCGATGCGTTCCAGCGCGCCGTTACGGTACAAGTGGCCACCGCACCAGTCGCGCGTCATGAGCACCTGCGGCTCAAGAGGCTCATCGGGTTCCTCTATCTCAATGGGATCCCCGTCGAAAGCCTGCAGCCCTTCACCGCCCGGGAGTGCGCCCGCCATGCCCGCAGGCCCTTCGGGACCTGACGGGTCGGGCGCCTCGCCCTCACCGCCCTCATCGGCTATAACGAAGGGGTTGAGCACGTAGTCCACATGCAGTTTACGACCGTCGGCGGCATAGGTGTAGCGAACCTCATGGCCGTCGTAGTACTCAATGCGCGCGGGCAGGTTCAGCACGTTATATGTGATGTTGTAGATGCCCTTGTTGCGGTCCTGAGTCATATTGCCGTTGGCATCATAAGTGTATTCCTCGGTCCGGTCGACACCGTCCTTGAAGTCCATCGCGCCCGCGTAGGTCAGTTCGGCGCACTGGTCGGTGACCTTGCG
>CAMKGM010000041.1 GCA_946412245.1 uncultured Bacteroidales bacterium | reverse complement strand
GGGGTCGCCGCCGGCGACGTGATAGAGGATGCTTATCACCGCCAGTGCCGCTATCTCCGCTCGCTCACGCTCACTATGATAGCGGTACTGACGGTTACGCAAAGGGCACCCTCGCGGGTGCTATGCAGTGACAATGTGATCCGATAGACGACTGCACATCTACGACGTGCAGCTGAGTCCTGCCGTGCTATCACACAGTGGAGCGTACACCTCCGGCGTACACTCCACAATGTGTTTA
This sequence comes from uncultured Bacteroidales bacterium, assembly GCA_946412245.1. GTDB lineage: Bacteria > Bacteroidota > Bacteroidia > Bacteroidales > Muribaculaceae > Sodaliphilus. Next base: position 29,744 of record CAMKGM010000041.1, on the reverse strand, counting down.
GCACACGGTCGCATCTCCCGATTTGGCACCTTGAGAAAAATGCGAGTGCAATGTGAACTTGTTCACTGATTGCCGAGCGAGAGCGGTTTATCAAAATCTTGCAAATCGGAACAAATCGAACAGGATAGGTGTCGCCCCGACGGGGCTAAGGGGCAGTGGGTCGCGTTTACACAGGGGTTTCGCTCGCAAGCTCGCTACACCCCTGCCTATTTGCTTACCGCTCCTAACGGAGCTGCGTTATGCTGCACCATCTCCCCGAGCGCTTCGTGGCTAGTGGGTTGCGTTTACACAGGGGTTTCGCTCGCAAGCTCGCTGCACCCCTGCCTATTTGCTTACCGCTCCTAACGGAGCTGCGATACGCTGCACCATCTCCCCGAGCGCTTCGTGGTTCGTGTCTCATGGGGGGTAGAGCAAGGCGGGCCGCACTCGGTGAGGAGTGCAGCCCGCGCTATGATTTATGGATGGGTATTTACGCCGTCATGTTACTTGATGAAGATGTAAGCACCGAGAATGTCGTTGAAGCAAACGGTGTAAGTGCCGGCCTTGTAACGGATGTTGGGGCCGCCCTGGGTGCCTATGCCGTAGGGGAAGTCTTCAGCACCCCAGTTCACGTCCCAAGAGCCGTTGGCGAACTTACAGCCTTCGTCGGCAGCCACATTAGCGTCGCTGCTGAAGGTTACCTTAGACACCCAGTCGTGGTTCTCGACCATGGTGCACATAGCAGTCATGGCATTGCCGGAGGCATTCCAGCCCTGGTAAGTGCCGGGCATGGTGATGGTGCCGTAGGTGGCATGAGAGCCGTTATAAGGCTCGATGGTGAGGGCGAGTGTCACGGTATTGAGGGTGATGGTGTAGAAGCCCTCGTTGATGATACCGATGTTGTGGTTGTCGCCATCTTCATCGCTCACGATAGCGGTGTTGGGGTTAGTGATGTTGGTGTAGTTGATTTGATCGCTCCAGTCGCCGGGAGTGTGGATCATCTTGAACTGACCGCCGGTGGGGAACTTGCCGGTGTAAGTGAGGATGGTTGGGTCGTCGGCTGAAGGATACAGAGGCACGAGGCCGGTACCGATGCCGTTGGCGCTGTTGTTCCAAGCGCTGCTGCCGATGCAGCTACCCACCATGTACCAAACATCGGCGTCGCCGCTGATACCGGTAATCACGTAGGTTCCGTCGAGCATATTGAACGAAATCTTATACTGAGCGAAGGCGGCGTTGTGAGGAATCTTGAAAGCCTTGCCGTTGTTGCCCACAGCAAACTTGCCTTCCATCGCGTCGTCGTCCTCTTCAGTGACAGCGCAAATGATGAGGTTCCAGAAGTCGGCATCGCCAATGGCACTGGCAGGAGCCACCTTGAAGATGATGTCGCCGGCGGTTGCGGGAATGGTAACAGAGAAGACGGGGTCTTCATAGACGTCGCCACCACCGTTTACCAACGGGTAGTTGGTGTTGCTGTTGGTCCAGTCTTCATAGCCTACCAGGTAGTAGGTGCTTTCAATAACGGGAGCAGCGGGAGTGACATTGAGGGCAACCTCGCCTGCGTCGAGAAGCACAGACAGACCATCCTTGACGGCATTATAATAAACGTGTCCCTTCATGGCGCGCTGATCGGGGCGCGAACCGAAGGTGCGAGTGACGTACTGCTGAAGTTCATTGACCTCGGCGCGGCCGGTAATGTCGGTGCCCAAGATGTAGGGAACAACATCTTCGCCCTCGGCGGGGATCAGATAGATACGTGCGTTAGTGAGCTCGTATCCCTCGGGAATGGTGGCATTGCTGAGCGTGAACACGTTGACCGAGTCTTCTTCAACAACACCCAGATCGATAGCGTCTACTCCGCTGGCGGCGAACCCGGCAAAGGAGATGGCGTCTTCAGGCAGATAAGACTGCGGGTCGGCCCAGTCCTTGTAGTCGTCGGTACAGCTGGCCAGGAGCAATGCGACTGCAAAAATTGAAAATATCTTTTTCATGTCTTGTAATTTTATCGATTAAAGGGGAGCGGACGGGTTAGGGCCCGCTCCCGTGTTGATTAATTATTGCTCAATAAAGTAGTAGATACCGAGGAGGTCATTGAAGTAGACTCTGTAAGTACCCTTCTTGTAGCGGATGTTCTTGCCGCCCTGCGTACCGATGCCGTAGGGGAATGCTTCACTACCCCAGTTGACATCCCAGCTACCGTTGGCGAACTTCACACCCTGATCGTCAGCTACAACAGCGTCGGCATCGAAGGTGACATCGGCCCACCATTCGTTGACATGAGCGCCGGCCATCGGGTTCATGGCGTTAGCAGCAGGATCCCAGCCCTGGTAAGTACCGGGCATGGTAATCATGCCGTACTCGGTGGGAGTACCGTCGAACGGAGCGATGGTAATGGTGTTCTCGGTAGTGTTGACGGTGATGGTGTAGTAACCCTCATTGACGATGCCAATGTTGTGGTTGTCGCCATCCTCGTCGCTTACCAGCGAAGCATCGGGATTGCTAACGTTGGTGTAGTTCATCTGAATGTCCCAGCTGCCCGGATTTTGGATGAGCTTGAACTGACCGCCAGCGGGGAAGTAGCCGGCGTAAACGATGATGCCTGTACCGTCGGCCTTGTTGAACTCGGCGTTGGGATCGGGCAGCAGCGGAATCAGTGATTGGCCAATAGCGTCGGCGGTATTGGTCCAAGTACCATCGCCAATGCAGTTACCCACGAGGTACCACAGCACGATGGGAGCGTCCTTGAGTTCCACATAGTAAGGAATCACGTTGTCGAGTTTAACCACGTTAGAGTAAACGGTCTCAGCGCCGGTGGTCTTAGCCATGGCACGGACGTAGACGGCCTGAGTCTCGGGAACGGCATCTTCGGGCCACTGTTCCAGTTGCTCAAGAGCCTTGGCGAGTTCGCTGGGGTTGATGGAACCCTTGCACTCGTTGTAGACTTCGCTCATGAGAGCGTAGTCGGCAATTGTAGCGCCGGTATCGTCGGCAGCAGCCTGGTCGGTAGAGACGGTGAAGTTGCCTGATGTAGATATTTGCAGTTGATATTCAGCAGCCACGGGGAAGCCACCATAGTCGGGTTGAGACCAGGTGAAGGGGATTCCGGTGGAGCTTGCCAAGTCGACGGGCGAGGTGGCATAGGCCGGTGCATTGAGCACGAAGCTATCGGGCTGCATCAGCGTGGGGTTAGAATCTCTGTCGTCGGAGCAAGCGGTGAACAAGACCAGCGCGCCCAGCATCAGCAAAGATGACTTAAATATTTTTTTCATAATTGTTTTTGTCTTTTATAGAATTGGAAAAATCAAACAATTAGTTAACGCGCATAGCCTGGGTTCTGTTCCAGGTTCTTGTTAGCCGTAAGGTCGGTGGTGGGAATGGCGAAGACGTTGCGATAAGCGTCGAAGTTGCGTCCGTTGAACACGCCGCCCTTCCATTGCCAGCGGTAGTCGCTATTGCCGCCATACTTGCCAAAACGAATCAGGTCAACGCGGCGACGTCCTTCGAAGTAGAACTCACGGCCCCACTCATCGAGGATGGTGTTGAGGCTGGCGTTGGACAGCGGAGTGGCGTGTGCACGGTTGCGAATGATGTTAAGGGCTGCGAGAGCCTCAGCGTTGGCATTGCCGCCGTTCATGCGGGTGAGAGCCTCGGCGTAGGTCAGATAAGCCTCAGCCTTGCGCATCAAGAAGGTGTTCATGTCGGGGAAGGTTGCATCGCTGGTAGCGCTGTTGTCGGTGGTGAAGTTGCTGAACTTAGCCACGCCGTAGCCGTTCTTGAACACGGTCACGTCAGTAACATCGAGCGTACGGCCCTCGGCGCAGAAGAGCGCGCGGTCGTCGCCGGCAGCGAGATACATGTCGTACGAAGAAACCTCAGGAGCATCGTCGTTGGGGAAGAACAGACGAATCAGGTCGGGACGAGCGCGGTTACCGCCCCATGCTTGACCTGCCACACCATTGATGGCGGGATCGGCGAGATAACGGTCATAGACCTTGTCGCCAACCATTTGCGGATTCATAGCGTAGTCGCTGGTCTTGTACACGAGCGGATGCATGTCACCATCGTGAGTTGAAGCCATGAGGAAGAGCGAAACACCCCAAGAGGTGGTGCGCTGACCGTCCTGGATAAGCGGGAAGATAGCCTCGTAGGCGGCATCGGTCTTGGCGTTGTCGCCCATGAACAGCATCTGATAGGGAGTGAATTCCCAAGTCTCGTCCCATTCTTCATAGATAGCGGGATCGGCGGGCACTTTCTCCTTCTTTTCTTCATCGTAGTAGGCGAGAGCCTCTTTGCGGTGCACGTCCTTAGACGAGCCCTCGGTGAGCAGGCGATAAGGCGAGTCGATGACCAACTTAGCGTAGTTGGCAGCATCTTGCCAGCGTGCGGTTCCGGTGTAAACCTCAGCATTGAGGTACAGACGGCTCAGCAACATCCAAGCAGCAGCTTTGTCAACACGTCCGTAGCCCTCGTCGCCCAGTTTCTTGGCGCGAGCGTCGCTCAGCACGTTGGCATTGTCATCGGGATTCTCGCCCAGGATAGCCTTGAGCTCGTTCTCGATGAATTCAAAGACTTGAGCGCGAGAGTACTGCTCAGGTTTCTCAGAGCTGACGACTGTGGCGAAAGGCACATTTCCGAATGCATCCATCAGCAGATAATACTGGAATGCGCGCAGGAAGCGAACTTCGGCAGTCATGGTTGCGTCATAGTCGCCGAAGGTTTCCAGATAGTGGTTGCAGAAAGCAATACCCACGCACAGGCGATAGTAGTAACCGCGCAGCATGGGGTGAGAAGCGTCGTAGGTGTTGTAGCAGTAGGTGTTGATACCCTCATCACCCCAACCGCAGATGGCTTCGTCGGTGGTCAACTCGTTAGAGTTCCACATTTGACGATAGAGTCCTGAAGTACCGCCGTCGATACCGTCGACGTCACTGTCGCCATTGGCGCCGCCGTTACCGGCGACTGCGAAGTTGGCATAGCACTTGTTGAAGAGTTGCTCGGCATCGATGGAGCTCTGCACTCCGGGGTCGATAGGCTCAACGTCAAGATCGCCAACGCATGAAGTGAATCCTGCACCGAGCAGCATCGCTGCGGCAGGAACGATATATTTTAAAATCTTATTCATTGTAGTTGTCGTTATTAAGAATTAGAAATTCAGTGTCAAGCCAAGGATGAACGAGAAGGGACGGGGATAGATGTTGTTGTCGATACCGCCGAACACTTCAGGATCGATGCCTTTGTACTTGGTGATGGTAAATACGTTAGAAGCAGTAGCGTAGACACGACCACCCAGGCCATCCCAGTTGCCTTTCTTGAACAGGCCGCCGAAGCTGTAACCCAGGGTGATGTTGTCACACTTCAGGAATGAACCGTTCTGTACCCAGCGGTCGCTCAAGCAAGCGGGGTTGTCGTAGGTCTGCCAGCCGTAGGGGATAGCCTCGACAGGACGGTTGTTGAAGTAGTTACCTGAAACCGACTCGAAGATAGCAGCTTTGCCCACATTGTGGTAGCTGTTCATCACATCGTTGAACACATAGTTGCCGATGCTGGCGCGGAAGCTCATGCCGAGGTCCCAGTTCTTGTATTCGAGACGAGAAGCGAGGCCCATAGTAACGGGTGCCATGGGGTTCTTGTAGAAGTACTTGTCACTCTCAGAGATGATGCCGTCGCCGTCGCGGTCCACAACCTGATTCTCGATGGGCTTGCCATTCTGGTCATAGACCTGCTGATAGACGTAGTAAGAACTTGCGGGGTGACCCACAGCGTGTGCCTGTGCGCTATTGCCGGTACCGCTGGAGATGCCGCCGGTCACAACCATGTAGTCGGGATCGTCGTCAATGAGTTCGGTAATCTCGTTCTTGTTGTAGGTGAAGTTGTAGTCGATGGTCCAGTACCAGTCTTTGGTCTGGATAGCCTTCCAACTCAGTGAGAGCTCAATACCGGTGTTCTTCAATGAACCGATGTTCTGGCTCACCTGGTTGCGGAAGTTGCTCAGAGCGGCAACGTTGGCATAGTTGAGCAGGTCGGTGGTCTTGCGGTAGTACCAGTCGATGCTACCGGTCAGGCGCTGGTTCATGAAGCCGAAGTCGAGACCCACGTTAGTGGTGGTAGTGGTCTCCCAAGTGAGGTCGGGGTTGTAGGCATTAGGACGAGCCATTGTGCCGTTGCCCACCAGGTCGTAGAACGAACCCTGCACACCAGTGCTCATGGCGTAGTTGGCAAAGTAAGTGTAGTCGCCGATGCCTTCCTGCTGACCGGTCTTACCCCAACCGAAGCGGAGCTTGAGGTCGCTCAGTGTGTTGTTGTCTTTCAGGAAGTCTTCGCTCTTGATGCGCCATGCCAGAGCCAGTGAGGGGAACAGAGCCCAGTGCTTGCGGAAACGAGAAGAACCGTCATCACGCATGGTGAAGGTGACGTAATATTTCTCGTCGTAGATGTAGTTGGCACGACCGAAGAAAGAGACGAGGTAGTTCTCAGTGCGGTAGCCCAGACCATTGTTCTGGAGCGTGGTGTTGTGCACTTTGCCGGCCAGTGAGTTGCCGTTTTCGTCCACTGCAAGACTGTTGGCGGGATAGTAGTCGCGATACTCGCTGTTGTTCTTGTGCCAGAAGTGCTGCCACTCGTAACCTACCATGATGTCGAAGTGATGCTTCGTGGTGAAGTCCTTGTAGTACTGAGCGTAAGTACTCAGAGTCAAGTTCTCCTTGCTTTCTTTAGTCCAGCCGAAGCTACCGTAGTAGTTGGCGAGCGGGCTTGCGTTGTCCACGTCGGTAGTTTGCTTGCCGCCTGAGAAGTCGCCACCCAGAGTGAGGTGGAGTCGCAGGTCTTCAAAGCCGTGAACCTTGTAGTCGATATCGGCGTTGGCAATGAAGGCGTGGCTGCGTGCGCGGTCGTTCTTGAGGTCAAGAATTGCCACGGGGTTGTAAGGAGCGTTGGTGTTCTGACGGCTGGTCCAAGCGTCGTCGTTCAATGCACCGGCGTTGGTGAGCCATGCGAAGTAGCCGCCCATGTTGCTGTACAGACCGCTCTCGCTGCGAACGGGCTGGGTGGGATCCATGCGCACGGAGTTGCCAATGGCAGCACCGTCGGCATAGCGACTCTTAGCAAACATGTACTTGGCGTTCAAGTTCATGGTCAGGTGTTCCTGGAAGAACGAGGGGTTCAAGTTCAGAGCAGCGGTGTAACGCTTGAAGTCTGAAGTCTTGATGATACCTTGCTGGTCGGTGTAACCGAGCGAGAGGCGATAAGGCAGCGTGTTGCCGAAAGAGCCTGACAGTGTGAGGTTGTGGTCGTGGCTGATTGCCGTGCGATAAATCTCATTCTGCCAATCGGTGTTGGCGTCGCCCAGTGCTGCGAGAGCGTCGGCTTCGCGGTCGTTGTCCTTGTACAGGTCGGCCACATAAGCGCGATACTCGTCACCGCTCATCACGTCGATGGTTTTCTTCTTGGTGCTGATGGTCAAGCTACCGTTGTAAGAAACATGAACGGGCTGGCCTTTCTTACCTTTCTTGGTGGTGATGATGATGACACCGTTAGAACCGCGAGAACCGTAGATAGCGGTAGCCGAAGCATCCTTCAGCACGGTAAAGGTCTCGATATCCTGGGGGTTCACCATCGACAGACCATTGGCAAGACCTTTCACACCCACGTTGTCCATGGGCACACCGTCGATGACGATAAGCGGGTCGTTGCTGGCGCTCAGTGAAGAACCACCACGGATGCGGATGGTTGCACCGCCACCGGGAGTACCGCCGCCACTGGTCACGTTTACACCGGCAATCTTACCGGCGAGAGCGTCTTGTGCGCTCACCACAACACCCTTGTTCTTGGAGTCGGGGTTGATAGCGGTAACTGAACCGGTCAAGTCGCTCTTCTTAGCGCGACCATAACCAATCACCACCACGTTGTCGAGCACGGTGGTGTTGTCTTCAAGGGTGATTTCCATGTTGGGCGCGGCAGTCAGCGTCTGCGCTTTAGCACCCACATAGGTGACTTGGATTTGGGCACCTTCCTTGACGTTTCTCAACACGAAGAGACCGTCAAGATCGGTCGCAGTGCCGTTCTGTGTTCCCACAACTTGCACTGTGGCACCGATAACAGGTTCACCCGTAGCATCCTTGACTAGACCATTCACAGTAATCTGTGCATAGGCTCCGATGGAGATGAACAATCCCATCAGGAGAGCAAGAATCCGCGAGGGAATTCTGAAGTTTACCTGTTTCATCATTTCATTGTTTAAAAGTTAAAAGTTATTTGACTAAAAAATTTGGTTAGTTACTTGATTTACTGACCTCCTGAAGAGGGTGGTTTAACTTTGCAAAATTACATTTTTTTTACTTTTCATCTCCCATTTTACAGTTATTTTTCGCTTTATTTTGTGCAATCGTTTGCATATTTAAGAGATAATATATAATTTTGATGCCGGATTGCTAACTAAAGATAATAACCATAAAAACCGCCTGACCCATGAAGGTCAAAGAATGAGAGGGCCGGATGCCGCAATCCAGCCCTTTCATTTAATGATGAAACGTCGTGGGTGAGCGACAAGTAAAGGAGGGAAATTTTAATGCAACCAAAGTCACAACTTACGATGAAAGATATCGCCACGATGCTGGGCGTGTCGGTGGCCACGGTGTCGCGTGCCTTGAAAGACAATCCGAGCATCAGTCGCGAGCAGCGCGAAAAAATCAAGAAATTTGCGCGCGAGCATAACTATTTTCCGAATGTGATAGCCGAGCAGTTACGCAACAGCAAGAAGAATGCCGGCAACTTGATTGGGGTGATTGTGCCTCAATTTGTCCATTACTATTTCTCGTCGGTGCTGAGCGGCATTGAGCAAGAGGCGTCGAAGCGTGGCTACCGCATTCTGGTGGCGCAGAGCAATGAGCAATATGACCGTGAGGTGGAAATTTGCCAGTCGTTTTATCAGAACAAGGTGTGTGGCATCATCGTGTCGCAGGCCAAGGATACGGTGAAATATGACCATTTTTCGTATTTGCTCGACAATGGTGTTCCGCTGGTATTCTACGACCGCATTTGCGCCGGTATCAATGCGAGCCGTGTGGTGGTCGATGATTACCAGGGCTCGATGAAGGCAGTGTCGCACTTGATAGAGAGCGGTTGCAAGCGCATAGCCTTCTTTGGTACATCGATGAACATGGAGATAGGCAAGAACCGCTTGAACGGCTACAAAGACGCGCTCTACAGCCATGGGATGAAGGTTGATGAACACCTGATATGCATGTGCGACAACCGTGCTGACGCTGAGCGCATTGCTCCCAAGTTTCTGTCGCACGCTGACCGTCCTGACGGTTTCTTTGCGGTGAACGATGAAACGGCGATAGGCATTCTGTACGCGGCCAAGCGCATGGGTCTGCGCATTCCGGAAGATGTGTCGGTGTGCGGTTTTACGAATAGTTACAATTCGCGTGCGTGCGATCCTATGCTCACCACGGTTGAGCAGCGCGGAGTGCAGGTGGGCATTGAGGCGGCCGCGGTGCTCATTGACACCGTTGAGGGAAAATATGACATGGATCATGCCGAGAAGCGCATCGTCAAAACGCGGCTGGTGCTGCGTGAGTCAACTCGCAACCCCGAACCGGCGGCCGAGGATGACAATGAAAAGTAAAAAAAGGCTGTAACGGATTCTATTCCTGAGTTTTTAATCCAAATCCTAATGACCGAATTGGGGTTAATGGGATTTATCGCGGAGTGACGGCCAGCAGCGTGGCGTTGCCTTGGAGCGTTGCTGTGGTGGCGCATGCCGGAATGAGCACGGTCTCGCCGCATTGCAGGGTCGTGGGGTTATCTTGGTCAAGCGTGAGCGTGGCTTTGCCGTCGAGGCACATGAAAATGAGGAAACTGTCGGTCACCGGCATTTGGAATTGTTCGCTTACTATCAAGCGACTCACATGAAACTTGTCGTTGCTCACCAGCGTGACGGGTTGGTTGACGGCAGTCCGGTCATAGTCTATCGGGTGTCCATTGTTGACTCGGTTGAAGTCGATGGCTTGTGCTGCGAGTCGGGTGTGCAGGGTGCGGGGTTTGCCGTTGGCATCGGTGCGTCCCCAATCGTAGATGCGGTAGGTGGTGACCGAAGCTTGTTGCACCTCGGCAATGAAGTTGCCCGCCCCGATGTTGTGAATTTGGCCGGCCGGCAGGGAGAATACGTCGCCGGCATGGGTTTGATGTTGTGCCAAATGTCGGGTGATGGTGCCGTCGGCAGCAGCTTTTCTGAACTGAGCGGGACTGATGGGCTGCTTGAGTCCGTTAATCACGGTGGAGTCGGGTTCAGCATTAATCACATACCACATTTCGGTCTTGCCGTTGGGCTCGCCATGGCGCAGAGCCATCTCGTCGGTGGGATGCACCTGAATGGACAAGTCGCTGGAGGCGTCGATGAACTTGACCAGTAGCGGGAAGCGGTTGCCGTATTGCTCGAAAACCGTTTTGCCCACCAGCCGGGCGCCATGCTTGTCGATGAGTTGCTCTAGCGTGAGGCCGGCCTCGTCGCCTTGCGCCACCACTGAGATGTCGCCCTTGATGCTGGAGATTTCCCAACTCTCGCCCACTTGCCGTTGACAGGTTTGCATGCCCTTGAAGGCGGCAATCTTGTCGCCTCCCCAGAGCACCTGCTTGAGGATGGGTGTGAACTTGTATGGACCGATTTTCGCTGCCATAATTGATTTCGGGAGTGCAAATTTACGACAAAAATCCTGAAAAACCTTGCGGCAGGTGTCAAAAAGAAAAAAACCGGCTCAAATAAATGGATATCAGAGCCGGTTTGTGAGGATGAGAGAGTGTGTTCGTTGTGTGATTCTTATTTGAGAATCTTAGCGGTGCTCTGGGTGCCGTCGGTGTAAGAGGTCACCACAATGTTCACGCCGTCGAACGGCTCGTTGGCCTGCACACCTGCCAAGTTCACATACTTGACACCTGCCACCTGCTTGGTGCTGTTCACATCGTTCACAGCGGTGGGAGTGGTTGTGCTCACTGTGAGCTTGTCCATAACAAAGTAGGTGGGAGTGTTGATGCCATAGTTGCCCTTGTCAGATGAATCCATGGTGAAGAAGATACCACTCACCTGGCCCAGAGCGCTCATGTCAAACCATGTCCAGTCGGTGATACCCGAGAACTGACCGTTGTGGAAACCACAGAGTTCAATCTCGGCAGTGCCGGTCTCGGCGCCGCTCTCGTCCACACCATGGGCAGTCAGCTTGAAGAAGTCACCTTCCTGATTGAGGGGACGTCCAAAGCTGTTTTCATCGGCACAGCAGTAATAGGCATAGGCAGTGTTGTTGACATACATGCCTTTCACATAGTAGGCGTTGTCGTCGTCAAACATCACCTTGGCACCTTCGTTGCCATAGAATTCACCCCAATAGCACAGCAAGTAAGGCTGCTCGGGATTTACACTGCCATCGGCATTCATGCCGCCACCGGCTATAGTGCTCCACTGGTGCTCCAGTCCGCCGGTTGCGTTGTAGTCGCTCTTGCACACGGTGAAACCATCCCAGTAGGCACCACCCCAGCTGCTGCCTTCACCATGAATATGACTGAACAGGAAAGGAGGAAATTCGAACCACTCGTAGGTTTCGTCGTAGGTTTCGTTGATGAACTCGTTTTCACCGAAATTGAGCGTTTCGGGGATAGCAGGATTGCTGAGGTCGAGGACGATGTCGGCGGCCCATGCGCTTGCTGCCATGCTGAGGGCAGCGATTAAAGTAAAAGTTTTTTTCATGAGGAATAAAATGATTTAAATAAATAAAAAAGAATTAGTTGTTTCCGAGAATTATGTTAATGAGCGTTGTGACATCTGACACATTAACGCTACCGTCGGCATTGATGTCGCCCACCTCACGGTCCATGGGCAGCATACCCAAAATCATGTTGATGAGCGCGGTCACATCGCTCACGTTCACAGCGGTGTCGCCGTTCACGTCGCCATGCACATGGGGCATGACGGCGTCGGGGTGGAGGTCGATCGCACCACATACTTCGGTTGATGTCTCGCCGAGCCAGCCGCAATACTGCAGAATGCCGGTATAGACTTTGACGAAGTCAATCTTCTTCAATTCAACAGGATTTCCGTCGGCGTCAACAGCCCAGTCAATTTTGAAACCTTTGTTGGCTTTTTCGTATGCAGCAGGATCGTTGTAGGAGTAGCCGTAGGCCCAGTCGGTACGGTTGTCAACATATCCCCAGTCGTAGAATCGCTGCACCCAGTATTCTGTTGTGCCAGTACCCTCGTTTGCCGCGTTACATGGCAACTTGGTGCCCTCAAAAGTCAAAGTCTCACCTTCAACCCATTGTGGCCAATAGCTTTGACGATGGAAAGAGTTCTTATAAACATATCCTTCTTGCAAACTGTCAACGCTATTGCAAGTCCAACGGATGTACTCGGCGTCGATAATGGATCCTGTACCGGGAACTGGAGTCTTGTCTTCATCGGGCTTGTAATAGGTGATAGTGAAATGATGCTGCGTGCGGGGGTTGTTGTATTCGCTTCCTGCAAGCTCGTACCAGGGGTCATCGGGGATGCCGTTGCCGTTAATGTCACGGCTCACCATCACGATGCCGGGTTCGCTGCTGCCACCTGAGGTTGAAGACCCTTCGGCCTGAAAACCATTGCCAAAGATTTGCAGGTCATACTCGCCCTTGACGTTGACAATAGGGTGATCAAAACCGAAAATGACATATCCGCCAAACGAACCCAGGCTGATCATGCCTGGTTTCACATTGTGGGTGGTGTCGTTGACATAGACAATCGAGCCGTCGGGCATTTCCACTTCTTCGCTGGTAATCTTGGTGGTGCCACAAATGGCTTTTTCGGCGCGAGCGATGACGCTGTCGCGAGGCTCGCCGACAACATAGCTGAAGGTGGGCATGGTATTGATGAACTGTCCAGGAGCAGGCACAAGGTCATAGACCTTGGTGATGTAAGGTTTGTTCTGCGCACTTGCCAGGAGTGCCAATAAGGCAAAAGAGATAAGTAATGTTCGTTTCATATCTTCAGTTAATCAGTAATTATTGTTCGTTAATATTGTCGCCGAGAAACGCAAAATGTGCAGGAATGTCGCCGGTGCGCACATCCCATTGCTTCACACCTTGAGGACTGAAGCAATAGAGACGGCCTGGCGAGATGTAGTCCTTGGCATCGGTCACATAAATGTCCTTGGTGATGGGGTTGACAGCAACACTGTAGGGCATCGCGATTTCAGTCTCGGTGCCATCGGTGATGAAATTATCTGACACCTGCTCCAGTGTGGCCGTGTTGATGACGGCATATGATATCTCGTTCTTCATCGTGACATAGCTGAACTGCACGCCAATGACAAAGAGTGAGTCCCCGTCCATCCACATGCTGCTCACGCTGGTGTCGAAGGTCTTGACGAGGCGGTTGTGGCGCGTGTCGTAGGCAAACAGGCGGCTTTTATTCTCATAGTAGTCGCCACGCGACGAGATCCAAAGCACGCCACGCCGGTCGGCCTTGCAGCACGCAAGGTTGATTTCAATTTCGATGCGGTCGACCTCGGTGAACGAATCGATGTCGATGACCGAGATGGTATTCTCGTAGTTGGGTACCATATAACCACCCGAGTTGGCCACATATATTTTGCCGTTGATAATGTCCAGTTCATCGGGTTGGTAGCCCACAAGGCAGGTATCTACCACCTGAAGGGTGGCGGTATCGATTTTTGCCACATAGCCGCGTTGCTTGTAGTCAGGGGTGATAACCACCGGACCGGCATAGCTGGTGACATAGGCATAACCGCCATAGAATTTGATGAAGCGACAATTGGGAATATCGATCTGGCCTATCTTTTTCACGGTTTTCTTGTCGATGACATCAATCTTGTTAGAACAGTTGATTACGGCATAGAGTTTGGAACCATAGATGCCCAGATCGTTGCCCACATCGCCCATTTCCTTGGGCACCGATGGATTGGCCAGGGCAAAGATGTTGCGCGAATAGCGGCCCGTGCGGAAGTTGTAATAATCGAGCGTGGCCTTGTTCGAGCCCATATTGCCCTCGTTGAGCAGGTAAAAACCTTGAACATCGGTAAACTGCGGCGTAGTAATCTCCACCTCCTCGGGGATGAAGATGACCTGCTCTTCACGGCATCCTGCAAGCATGATGAGCAGCGCAAAGAGCGTTGCCACGGTGCTGAGTTTGATATGTGATGTGTTGATGGTCATAAGTCAAGTTTCAAGATAATACGGAAGTTGCGGCCCGGCATGGGATAGTTTTGAATCACATCATACTGCTGGTTGAAAATGTTGTTGAGTTCGCCGGTGATCTTAGCTTTTACTGCACCCATCGCAAACGAGTAGCTCGCGCTCAGGTCGTGGGTGTACCAGGGTTCCTCGTGGTTGGCGAGAATGTTGGCGCTGTTGTGGTAGCGTTCGCCCACATAGATGCAGCTGTAGTTGAAGTCGACCGATCTCCAGGCCACATGCAGTGTGGCGCTGCCGCTGTGCCAAGGGATGTAGGCAATCTGCCCTTTGTAAGTGCCGCCGTCGAGCGTGTCGGCGGGGTTGGTGTAGTCGCGCGCCTTCTGGAAGGTGTAGTTGAGTCCGCCATCGAGCACGATGCCGTGAGGCAACTTGAATGCAAGGCGTGCCGTGATATCGATGCCCACGATTTTCACCTTGCCTATGTTCATCATCATCCAGCGATACTGACCGGTGCCTTTAGGAACGGCTATAATCTTGTCGCGCACGGTGTTGTAGTAGGCATCGGCTGTGAACTTCATGCCACTCAGGTAACCCGTGTTGTAGTAACGCTGGTACATGAGGCCCAGATTCCACTGCGTGGCATACTCTGGTTGCAAACGGGCATTGCCTATGTCGGTGTAATAGAGGTCGTTGAAGGTGGGCATGCGGAAAATGCGCTTGTAGAAGGCGCGCAGGTTGAGGTCATGACGCTCCAAAGGCTGGAAACTGAGAAAGACAGCCGGTGTGAACTGGTTGAACTTCTTGCTGTGATGCTCAATGACCTGATCACCAAATCTTGACGAATAGCGGTCGTTGACAAAGGTGTAGAGGAGGCTTGCTTGACCCTTGAAGCGCCACCATGTGCGTGCGGTGGCAAGTGCGGCGAGCACGGTGTGCCTAATGGGATAGACAAAGTTCACCAGATTGGAGTTGAGATGATTCCATTTGTAATCGACACTGATGTTCACATCCCAGTCGGGCATGATGTTGAACTTGTTGGCGCTGGAGACATAGATTTCGTCTTGATGGAAAGTGTTGTCAATGTACATGAGCGTGGTGTCGGGGTTGAGGTATCGCATGTAGTCGCGCGCATACTTGCCGTTGAGCATCATCTCGTATCGCTCCGAGAGCTTCTTTTGCCAACTACCCTGAACAAAAAAGTTGCGGTCCCATTGGCGCTGGGCAGTCTTCCACACATTGTTTACAATGGCACCGGGAATGCCGCGCTCGCTGTCGTAGTAATAGAACTTGGCGTTCCACTTGCCATTGGTGGGATAGCCGAAAATAGCACCTTCAACCCGCCATGAGTTCAGGTCGCCATTCTTACGCACTGCCGTAGTGTCCCAGGCCACAACTCCATCGCTGAAACGCTTGCGGTAGCGAAAGTGGTATTGGCCGGTGGCATAAGTGTACTCGGCATTGATGAGCATGCTCACCGTTGGCGAAAATCTGTGTTCCCAGCGCAGCGAGGGGTTGGCGAGGCCAAACGAGCCGGTGCGCATGGTGATGTTGAGATTGTTGCGCTTATCGCCCTCGAATCGCGGGCGTCGGGTACGCAGGTACACTGTACCGGCGGAGCCAAAGTCGCGTGCGGGCTGGAAAATCTCGCTCTTCTGTCCGTTATAAATTGATATTTCGCCTATGTTGTCGAGCGAGAAGCGCCCCAGGTCGATCTGACCATTCTGGGGATTGCCAAGCTGAATGCCGTCGTAGAACACGCCCAGGTGATTGGTACCCATCGAGCGGATGTTGATGGTCTTGATGCCGCCCACGCCGCCATAGTCCTTGATTTGCACGCCGGCAAAGTAGCGGATGGCGTCGGCCACGCTGTGACTGTTGAGTCGCTCAAGTTGCTTGCCGTTAAGGGTTTGTGCCGGAATGACCTCGCGGTAGTACTTCTGGGCAAACACGGTGACATTGCTCAGGTACTGCATTGAGTCGAGGCGGCTGCGTGTCACGCTGGTTGAGTCTTGAGCCCAAGCGCCCACGACACACAATAGTGCTGAAATATAGGTCAAAAAATGTCGCATAAATCCGGGTTTCAGTTAACGACTTGGCAGGTCTTCTGACTTACTCCGGCCCTTGTTTTCATCCGCTCCTTCCCGCCGGCATCCGGGTGACGCCATGCAGTGAAGCGGTTGGGGCAATGACATGTGGAGCTCACAGCAGCACCGTCTGTTCAGGATTCTCACCTGATTCCCTTTTCACTGAGCCAAGCGGCTCAGCACCAAATCTGTCCACAAAATTACACATTATTCCGTTTACGTGCAAAAAAATTATTCAACAATGGGTTCATCTAGTCCCTCTATCCCGTTTTGAGGTCATTATTGTGTTTTGAGCCCCCCCTCTCTTTTGACTGTTTGAGTTCAGTGGGAGTTTTGAGATAAAGTGGAAAGATGAAACTTTTGGGAGAAGCGGGAAAGGTGGGAAAAGTGGGAAATTGTGGAAAATATGGAAGGTTGTGAATTGGATTTATTTAAATGGCTGATTTTGAGTGATGTTTGATAGTTCTGTTTCATGGTTTACATATTAAGATTGTACTGCTTTCGTTTGGTTTTGTACTGCTTTCGTTTGGTTTTGTACTACTTTCGTTTGGTTTTGTACTGCTTTCGTTTGATTTTGTACTACTTTCGTTAAGTTTCATCCTGCATTGGGTCGCGTGTTAGTTCCGTCGAGTTCTCGGTCGTCTCCACAATTGGCAGAGATTTGGGCAAAGATAGGGAATGAAGAATGATAGAGCAATGCTGAAAACAAACAGGGCTAGCGGAGTGCTAGCCCTGTTGTGGTAGTTAGAGGATGAACCTTAGGTCAGGTTCATGAGTTGACGAGTTCGGCATCGACTACGTCGTCGGTGACACCGATACCAGCGCGTGCAAACTCTTCCTTGTCGCCCACGATGAGTGACTGGTATTCGCGCAGACCGGTACCGGCAGGGATGAGGTGACCGCAAATCACGTTCTCCTTCATGCCCTCCAGGCGGTCAACCTTGCCGTTGATGGCAGCCTCGTTGAGCACCTTGGTGGTCTCCTGGAACGATGCGGCACTCATGAAGCTTGTGGTTTGCAGAGCTGCACGGGTGATACCTTGCAGAATTTGCTCACTGGTAGCGGGCACTGCATCGCGCACCTGCACGAGTTTGAGGTCGCGGCGCTTGAGGGCCGAGTTGATGTCGCGCAGTTTGCGTGCGGTGATAATCTGACCGGCTTGCACATCCATGCTGTCGCCAGCGTTGGTGACCACTTTCTTGCCCCAGATGCGGTCGTTCTCGTCCATGAATTCGCGCTTGTCGACAACCTGTTGCTCCAGGAATCGGGTGTCGCCCGGATCGAGAATGTTGACCTTGCGCATCATTTGACGCACAATCACCTCAAAGTGCTTGTCGTTGATCTTCACACCCTGCAGGCGGTAGACGTCTTGAACTTCGTTGACGATGAAGTCCTGAACGGCCGTGGGACCCTTGATGCGCAGAATGTCGGCAGGCGTAACAGCACCGTCAGAGAGCGGTGTGCCGGCACGCACGTAGTCTTCTTCCTGAACAAGAATTTGCTTGGAGAGGGGCACGAGATACTTCTTCACGTCGCCCAGCTTCTTGTTGCGGACCTCGATTTCGCGGTTACCGCGTTTAATCTTGCCGAAGGTGACTTCGCCGTCAATTTCGCTCACCACAGCGGGGTTCGATGGGTTGCGGGCCTCGAAGAGCTCGGTGACGCGAGGCAGACCACCGGTGATATCACCGGCACCACCTTGTCCTGCACGTGGAATCTTGACGAAGACTTCACCGGATGTGATTTCGTCGCCTTCGTTCTTCATCAGGTGAGCGCCCACAGGCAGAGAATAGGTCTTGACCAAATTTTCGTTCTCGTCAAAGAGTTGAGCCTCGGGGATGCGGGTGCGGTCCTTAGACTCAATGACAATCATCTCACTGTTGCCCGATGTCTCGTCGACCTCGTCGCGATAAGTGACACCTTCAATCAGGTTGTTGTACTTGAGCGTACCGCCTACTTCACTCACGATGACAGCGTTGAAGGGGTCCCAAACGCTAATCATGTCGCCCTTCTTGACCATATCGCCCGACTTGAAGTACAGTTTAGAACCGTAATTGATGGGAGCGTGTGTGAGCACCATGTTGGTGTTCGGGTCGATGATGCTCATCTCGGCCATGCGGCCAATCACAACGTCCACACCATCCTTATCCTTGACGGTGCGAAGTTCCTCGATTTCGAGGCGGCCGTCATATTTTGAAGTCATGCTGGAAACGGCAGCGATGTTGCTTGCCACACCACCCACGTGGAATGTACGCAGGGTCAGCTGAGTACCGGGCTCGCCGATAGACTGAGCGGCAATCACGCCGACGGCCTCACCCTTCTGCACCATGCGGTGCGTTGCCAGGTTGCGACCGTAGCACTTGGCGCACACGCCATGCTTAGCCTCGCAAGTGAGGACGGAACGAATCTCGACCGACTCAATGGCTGAGTCGTTGATGATGTCGGCTGCAGCGTCGGTGATTTCCTCACCGGCCTTGACGATGACCTCACCGGAAGTGGGATCGATGACGTCGTGCACAGACACACGGCCAACGATGCGCTCGCCCAGGGTGGCAACAACGTCGTCGTTCTTCTTCACCTCATGGCAAACGAGTCCGCGCAGTGTTCCGCAGTCCTCTTCAGTGATGACCACATCGTGAGCCACGTCGACCAGACGGCGGGTCAGATAACCTGCGTCGGCGGTCTTCAGAGCGGTATCGGCAAGACCCTTGCGAGCACCGTGTGTAGAGATAAAGTACTCAAGCACGCTCAAGCCTTCCTTGAAGTTGGCAAGAATCGGGTTCTCGATAATTTGGTGTCCGCCTTCAACGCCTGACTTCTGCGGCTTGGCCATCAGACCACGCATACCTGAAAGCTGGCGAATCTGGTCCTTAGAACCACGAGCGCCCGAGTCAAGCATCATGTACACAGAGTTGAAGCCTTGCTGGTCGGCGCTGATTTGTTTCATCAGCGTGTCGGTAATCTTGTTGTTGACGTGCGTCCAGATGTCGATAACCTGGTTGTAGCGCTCGTTGTTAGTGATAAAGCCCATGTTGTAGTTGTTCATCACTTCCTCGACCTGAGCGTCACCTTCCTTGATGTATTCATCTTTTTCAGCGGGCACGAGCACGTCGTTAAGGTTGAACGAGAGGCCTCCCTTGAATGCCATGTAGTAGCCCATGTTCTTCACATCGTCCAGGAACTTGGCTGAACGGGGCACACCGCAGGTGCGAATCACCTTGGTGATGATTTTCTTCAAGGTCTTCTTTGAGATGAGCTCGTTGATGTATCCCATCTCATCGGGCACGCAGTTGTTGAACAGGATGCGACCCATACAAGTATCGGTCACCATGCGGCTCACCTTGTTGCCCTCGCTGTCGGTTTCCTCTACGCGCACTGAGATGATGGCGTTCATGGCCACCTTGCCCTCGTTGAAGGCGATTTGGGCTTCTTCAGGACCGTAGAACACAAGTCCTTCGCCCTTAGCGCCCTTGCGCAGCTTGGTGATATAGTAGAGACCCAGAACCATGTCCTGTGAAGGCACGGTGATGGGTTCGCCATTGGCGGGATTCAGAATGTTGTGGGGCATGAGCATGAGCAGCTGTGCCTCCACGATAGCCTCGTTGCCCAGCGGCAGGTGGACTGCCATCTGGTCACCGTCGAAGTCGGCATTGAACGGCGTACATGCCAGCGGGTGCAGCTGAATGGCTTTACCCTCAATGAGTTTGGGCTGGAATGCCTGGATGCCGAGACGGTGCAGTGTCGGTGCACGGTTGAGCAGCACGGGATGACCTTTCATGACATTCTCAAGGATGTCCCATACCACAGGTTCCTTGCGGTCCACAATCTTCTTAGCGCTCTTCACGGTCTTGACAATGCCGCGCTCAATGAGTTTGCGAATCACGAAGGGCTTGTACAGCTCGGCTGCCATGTCCTTAGGAATACCGCATTCGCCCATTTTGAGCTCGGGACCCACGACAATCACCGAACGGGCTGAGTAGTCAACACGCTTACCGAGCAGGTTCTGACGGAAGCGTCCTTGCTTACCCTTGAGGCTGTCGCTCAGAGACTTGAGCGGGCGGTTGGCGTCGCTCTTGACGGCGCTTGACCTGCGCGAGTTGTCCAGGAGCGAGTCAACGGCTTCCTGAAGCATGCGCTTCTCGTTGCGCAGAATCACTTCGGGAGCTTTGATTTCGATGAGTCGTTTGAGTCGGTTGTTGCGAATGATGACGCGGCGATACAGGTCGTTCAAGTCGCTGGTGGCGAAACGGCCGCCATCCAGTGGCACGAGGGGACGCAATTCGGGCGGAATCACGGGAATCACCTTGAGAATCATCCACTCGGGGCGGTTGATGTTCTTAGAGTCGCGGAACGACTCAACGACTTGCAGTCGCTTCAGCGCGTCGGTCTTGCGCTGCTGTGAGTTCTCGCGGCTCGCACGGTCGCGTAGCTCATAAGAGAGGCTGTCGAGGTCGAGGTCAACGAGCAAGTCGTAGATGGCCTCGGCACCCATCTTGGCGATGAACTTGTTGGGGTCATCGTCGGGGAGCATATTGTTCTCCTTGGGTACGCGCTCCATGAGTTCGCTATATTCGTCTTCGTTGAGCAGGTCATACTTCTGTACGCCCTCTACGTTACCCGGCTTGATGACGATGTAACGCTCGTAGTAGATGACCGAGTCGAGTTTCTTGGTGGGCAGTCCCAGCAGATAACCAATCTTGTTGGGCAGTGAGCGGAAGTACCAAATGTGAGCCACAGGCACGACGAGAGAAATGTGTCCGCTGCGTTCGCGGCGCACTTTCTTCTCGGTGACTTCAACACCGCATCGGTCGCACACGATGCCCTTGTAGCGAATGCGTTTGTACTTACCGCAGTGGCACTCGTAGTCCTTGACGGGACCAAAGATGCGCTCGCAGAACAAGCCATCGCGCTCGGGTTTGTAGGTGCGATAGTTGATGGTTTCGGGCTTGAGCACTTCACCGTATGAATTCTCAAGAATCTCATCGGGCGAAGCGAGGCCGATGCAAATTTTCGAGAAATTGCTCTTTATTTTGTTGTCTTTTCTGAAAGCCATTATCTGTAGAATTAAATGACGTTATTATTCAAGTTTCACGCTTAAGCACAGACCGCGCAACTCATGGAGGAGCACGTTGAGAGATTCAGGAATGTTGGGAACGGGCATGGGATCACCCTTAACGATAGCCTCATAGGCCTTGCTACGTCCCACAACATCGTCACTCTTGACGGTGAGGATTTCCTGCAGCACATGCGATGCACCGAATGCTTCGATTGCCCAAACCTCCATCTCACCGAAACGCTGACCACCGAACTGGGCTTTACCGCCGAGCGGCTGCTGAGTGATGAGAGAGTACGGACCAATGGAGCGTGCGTGCATCTTGTCCTCGACCATGTGGCCCAGTTTCAAGAAGTAGGTCACACCCACAGTGGCTTTCTGGTCAAAGGGTTCGCCGGTGGCGCCATCGAACAGTTGTGTACGTCCGCCACGAGGCAATCCGGCCTTGTCGGTCCACTCGTTCAGGTCGTCGAGCGAAGCACCGTCGAAGATGGGTGTTGCGAACTTCACATCAAGTTCACGTCCGGCCCAACCGAGCACGGCCTCGAAAATCTGACCCAGGTTCATACGCGAAGGCACACCCAGCGGGTTCAGTACGAGGTCAACAGGGGTTCCGTCGGCAAGGAACGGCATATCTTCCTGACGCACAACGCGCGACACGATACCCTTGTTGCCGTGGCGGCCTGCCATCTTGTCGCCCACACCGATTTTACGCTTCTTGGCCACGTACACCTTAGCCATCTGCATGATGCCTGAAGGCAGCTCATCGCCAATAGAGATGTCGGTTTTCTTGCGACGCAACTCAGTGTCCATTGATTTGCTCTTGTGCAGATAGTTCATCACACAAGCGCGAATCATATCGTTAATGTGCTCATCGTCGGTCCACTTGCTCAGACTCACCGACTCATAGTCGATTTCTTGAAGCACTGTGGCTGCGAACGCTGAGTCTTTGGGAATAATCTCAGTTTCGAGGAAGTCCTTGATGCCGAGCGATTTCTTGTCCTTGGTGAGTGTGAGCAACTTGTTCACGAGCTGATTGCGCAGCTCGGTTTGGCGTGCTCCGTATTCAGCGTCGAGCGCTTCAAGCTCGGGATCACCGCCACGAGTGCGTCTCCTCTTGATGGCGCGGGTGAACAGGCGTGTGCCGATGATAACGCCCTTGAGCGACGGGTTGGCCTTGAGCGATGCGTCTTTCACGTCGCCGGCCTTGTCGCCAAAGATGGCGCGCAACAGTTTCTCTTCAGGAGTGGGATCGCTCTCGCCCTTAGGCGTAATCTTACCGATGAGAATGTCACCGGGCTGAATGTGAGCACCCACACGAATGATGCCGCGCTCGTCGAGGTCCTTAGTGGCTTCTTCGCTCACATTAGGAATATCGTTGGTGAGTTCCTCCATGCCACGCTTGGTTTCGCGCACCTCGAGGGTGTACTCGTCAACGTGAACGCTGGTGAGGATGTCCTCACGCACCAAGCGCTCGTTGAGCACGATGGCGTCCTCATAGTTGTAACCCTTCCAAGGCATGTAAGCGACCTTGAGGTTGCGGCCCAGAGCAATCTCTCCGTCTTGAGTCGAGTAACCCTCGGTGAGAATGTCGCCCTTGGCAACACGCTGACCCGCCTCGCAAATGGGGCGCAGGTCAATGGTCGTGCTCTGGTTGGTCTTGCGGAACTTAGGCAGATGATAGACCACAACGGGTTCGTCGAAGCTCACGAAGGCTTCGTCCTCGGTTTGGTCGTAGCGAATGCGGATGATGTCGGCATCGACATATTCCACCACGCCCTCGCCCTCGGCCTGGATTTGAGTGCGGCTGTCATAAGCCAGACGCTCCTCAATGCCGGTACCCACGATGGGAGCCTCGCTGCGCAAGAGAGGCACAGCCTGACGCATCATGTTCGCACCCATAAGAGCGCGGTTAGCATCGTCGTGTTCCAGGAAGGGAATCATGGCGGCGGCGATCGACGCGATTTGTTGAGGCGACACGTCCATGAGTTCCACTGACTCAGGAGTCACCACGGGGAAGTCGGCGTCGAGGCGAGCCTTGACTTTCTGGTTCACGAATGCACCCTTGGCATTCAGTTCTGCGTTGCCTTGAGCGATTATTTTGCCTTCTTCGCTCTCAGCGGTGAGATAAACAATATTGTCGTTATTGAGGTCAACCTTTGCATCCTTTACCTGACGGTAGGGCGTTTCAATGAAGCCCAACTTGTTGATTTTAGCATAGATGCAAAGCGATGAAATAAGACCGATGTTAGGACCTTCAGGTGTTTCGATAGGACAGAGACGTCCGTAGTGCGTGTAGTGCACGTCACGCACCTCGAAACCGGCGCGCTCACGCGACAGACCGCCGGGGCCCAGAGCCGACACACGACGCTTGTGCGTGATCTCGGCAAGTGGGTTGGTTTGGTCCATGAACTGCGACAGCGCATTGGTGCCGAAGAAGGTGTTGATGACCGAAGAGATGGTCTTGGCGTTAATCAGGTCAATGGGGGTAAATACCTCATTGTCGCGCACGTTCATGCGCTCACGAATGGTGCGTGCCATGCGTGCCAAACCCACGCCAAACTGGTTGTAGAGCTGTTCGCCCACGGTGCGAATGCGGCGGTTGCTCAGGTGGTCGATATCGTCCACGTCGGTCTTGCTGTTGATAAGGCCGATGAGATACTTGATGATTTCAATGATATCTTCCTTGGTGAGCACGCGCACGCTGTCGTCGGTGGTCAGGCCCAGCTTCTTGTTGATGCGGAAACGACCCACGTCGCCCAAGTCGTAGCGCTTCTCGCTGAAGAACAGGTTAGTGATAACCTCGCGGGCGCTGGCATCATCGGGTGGCTCGGCGTTTCGCAACTGCCTGTAGATATATACGATAGCCTCTTTCTCTGAGTCACAAGAGTCTTTGTTGAGCGTGTTGAAGATAATTTGGTAGTCGCCTGTGTTCACATTCTCCTTGTGCACAAGGATAGTCTGGACACCTGAGTCGAGGATTTCTTGAATATTGTCTTCCTCAATCACGGTGTCGCGGTCAATGATCACTTCTTTGCGCTCGATAGAAACTACCTCGCCCGTATCTTCGTCGACGAAGTCTTCGTTCCATGATTTGAGCACACGTGCAGCGAGCTTACGCCCAACGGCTTTCTTAAGATTTGTTTTGTTTACTTTGAGTTCCTCGGCCAAACCGAAAATCTTAATGATGTCGTTATCGGTCTCTAAACCGATGGCGCGCAAGAGTGTGGTCACGGGGAGTTTCTTCTTGCGGTCGATGTAGGCATACATCACATTATTAATATCGGTGGCAAATTCAATCCAGGAGCCACGGAAGGGAATGATTCGGGCTGAATAAAGTTTTGTTCCGTTAGAGTGAACACTCTGTCCGAAGAAAACGCCCGGAGAACGGTGCAACTGAGAGACAACAACGCGCTCGGCTCCATTAATGACAAACGTACCCTTGTCGGTCATGTAGGGAATCGCACCGAGGTACACATCCTGTACTTCAGTGGCAAATTCTTCATGATCGGGGTCGGTGCAGTAGAGCTTGAGCTTTGCCTTGAGCGGTACGCTGTAGGTCAAGCCGCGGTCAAGGCATTCGTCGATGGTGTAACGAGGAGGATCGATAAAATAGTCAAGGAATTCGAGAACAAAGTTATTGCGCGTGTCGGCAATGGGGAAATTCTCCGAGAATACCTTATAGAGTCCTTCGTTTTTTCTTTTCTCAGTTGGCGTATCTAATTGCAGAAAATCTCTGAAAGATTGTAATTGCACGTCCAGGAAATCAGGATAAGGGTAGGGATTCTTGACCCGTGCAAAATTTACTCGTGGTTTTTTTGTAACTGACATTGAAAAAATTTTAAATGGAACTCAAATGTAAATGATGACACAAAAGGTTAAGAATCGTCCTTTTGAGAGGATTCTTAACCTATTTACCTGATGTTCAGGCAATATTATTTAAGTTCAACTTCGGCTCCGAGTTCTTCAAGTTGTTTCTTGAGACCTTCGGCTTCAGCCTTAGCGAGACCTTCCTTAACGGGGCTGGGAGCCTTGTCAACGAGGTCTTTAGCGTCCTTCAGTCCGAGACCGGTGAGTTCCTTCACCAGTTTGATGACTTTCAGTTTGTCAGCACCGGGGGCTTTCAGAATTACGTCGAATGAAGACTTCTCTTCCTCAGCCTCACCTGCTGCGGCAGCAGGACCAGCAGCAACTGCAACAGCTGCAGCAGCGGGTTCGATACCATATTCGTCTTTAAGAATTTGAGCCAGTTCGTTAACTTCTTTCACTGAAAGATTAACCAATTGCTCTGCAAAAGCTTTCAAATCTGCCATTTTAGTATGATTTAAATGTTTGTTTTTTTAATTATTCTTTGTTTGATAAGGTTTCCAGAATTCCGTGGAGCTTGTTACCACCGCTCTGCAGAGCCGAGATAACGTTCTTAGCGGGCGATTGCAGCAGAGCCACAACATCGGCGATAAGTTCGTTCTTGCTCTTGATAGCAGTCAGTGCGTCGAGTTGGTCAGCACCCATGTAGACGGTCTCTTCAACGAAGGCGGCCTTGAGTGCGGGCTGAACTTCTTTCTTCTTGCGGAATTCTTTGATAAGTTTAGCGGGAGCATTACCGGTGTTGCTCAGCATCAGGGTAGTGTTTCCCACCAGTGCGGGATAGAGGCCAGAGTAGTCAACGTCAGACTGCTCCATGGCTTTCTTCAACAAGGTGTTCTTGACAACCAAAACCTTGACGTCGGCCTTGAAAGCGGCGCGGCGCAGGTCAACGGTCTTCTCGGCGTTCAGTGCGGTAGTCTCAGTGAGATACACGCAGCTGTATTGTGCCAGAGTGTCCTTGATTTTCTCAATCAGTATAGCTTTATCTTCCTTTCTCATTGTTGTCTTGAAGTTTTAAAAGATTAATCGTCGATGGTCTTAGTATCGACCTTAATACCCGGACTCATGGTAGACGAAAGATAAACGCTCTTGATATAAGTGCCCTTAGCGGTGTTGGGTTTGAGCTTAATCAGGGTGTTGATGAACGCTTGTGCATTCTCCTTGATTTGTTCAGCAGTGAACGAAACCTTACCGATAGAGGTGTGTACTATACCTTTCTTGTCGACTTTGAAGTCGATCTTACCTTGTTTCACTTCTTTCACAGCCTTAGCCACGTCGGGAGTCACTGTGCCGCTCTTGGGGTTCGGCATCAGGCCACGGGGACCCAGGATGCGGCCCAAGGGACCAAGTTTGCCCATGTTTTGTGGCTGGGTTATGATAACGTCAATGTCGGTCCAACCGCCTTTAATCTTTTCGATATATTCGTCGAGACCAACATAATCAGCTCCGGCTTCTTTGGCTTCAGCCTCCTTGTCGGCGGTGCAGAGCACCAGGACGCGGACGGTTTTGCCTGTTCCGTGGGGCAGTGATACCACGCCACGAACATTCTGGTCAGCCTTACGAGGATCTACGCCAAGACGTACGTCGATATCGGCCGATGCGTCGAACTTGGTGAAGGTAACTTCCTTCACGAGTGCGGCGGCTTCGGCAAGGGTGTAACTCTTCCCAGCTTCAATCTTCTCGTTCGCTAACTTTTGATTTTTAGTAAGTTTACTCATTGTCAATTGAAGTTTTTAAATGTTTTCAGGGAATTGACCCTTTACAGTGATACCCATGCTTCTGGCTGTTCCTGCGACCATACGCATAGCCGAGGCTAATGTAAAACAGTTCAAATCAGGCATTTTGTCTTCAGCAATCGCCTTCACTTGATCCCAAGTCACTGAACCAACCTTGTTACGGTTGGGCTCGCCTGAACCGCTCTTGAGCTTTGCAGCTTCTTTGAGCTGTACGGGCACGGGCGAGGTCTTGACAACGAAGTCAAAGCTCTTGTCAGCATAGTAAGAAATGATGACGGGGAGCACCTTGCCTGCCTTGGATTGGGTGCGGGCGTTGAATTGCTTGCAAAACTCCATGATATTAATACCCTTAGAGCCCAGAGCGGGACCTACTGGCGGTGAAGGGTTTGCAGCTCCACCTTTAATCTGCAATTTGATCTGTCCAGCAATTTCTTTAGCCATTGTTCTTAATTTATTAGGGAATTACTATCTTGAGTTACAGGGCATGAAAGCGTAACATTCAGTCTTGCCCCATTACTCGCGTTCTACTTGCGAATTATCCAGTTCGAGCGGCGTCTTGCGCCCGAAGACCTTAACTGAAACCGTCACTTTGCGTCGCTCACGATTCACTTCTTCAATTTCTCCGGTAAAACCGTTGAATGGTCCGAAGGTCACCTTAACCGTTTCTCCCACGATGAAGTCATTGGCTACATCGTCGGCAAGCGCTGCATCGTCGGTTTGCGCTGCCCCCAACATGCGCGAAATCTCGGACTCTCTGATGGGTTCGGGCTTGCGTCCGGCCTCGCGAGAGCGCACGAAGTCAATCACGTTGGTGGTGTTTCTGAGCAAGTCCTCAACCTCTCCCGTGAGATTGGCTTGTATAAACACGTAGCCTGAAAAAAGGTTCTTTTCTTTAAGCACCTTTTTACCGCCACGGTTGGTATACACCTTCTCAGTGGGTATCAAAACTTGAAAAAGATAGTCGCCCAGATTTGAGTTCTTGCAGGCGGCATCGAGCAGCTCTTTGACCTTCTGCTCTTTTCCCGATATGGCGCGAAGCACATACCATTGTTTCTTTTCTTCGTTCATTGATTGGAAGCTAAGAGGTTGATGGAGTTAATTAGAAACTGATGTTTACAGCTGTTGTTTTTCTGGCGTATCAGAAATGAATGCTGTACACACCGTGCATGACCCAGTCGATAATTGTGTCAATGAGCCAGATTACAAGTGCCATGAGTATGGAAGCCACCATGACAATAATCGTGCTGTTGACCAATTCCGTTTTGGTCGGCCAGGAGACCTTGTGAACGAGTTCGTTGTAGGACTCCTCTAAATCCGTAAGTATTTTATATTTTTTCATCGTTCGTTTTGAGAAAATTAGCACGGGAAGTAAGACTCGAACTCACGACCTACGGTTTTGGAGACCGTCGTTCTACCAACTGAACTATTCCCGTGTATATCGGCTGGAGTTTTAGTGCTCCAGCCGATGTTGTATTGAATCAATAGTGATATCGATTAGTCGATGATCTTAGTGATTTGACCCGAACCTACGGTGCGGCCACCCTCACGGATTGCGAAACGCAGACCCTCAGAGCAAGCTACCGGCTCGATGAGCTTCACGTTGATCTCTACGTTGTCACCAGGCATCACCATCTCAACGCCTTCGGGAAGAGTGATCTCACCGGTCACGTCAAGAGTGCGGATGTAGAACTGGGGACGATAGTGGCTGCGGA
Organism: uncultured Bacteroidales bacterium; assembly: GCA_946412245.1. GTDB lineage: Bacteria > Bacteroidota > Bacteroidia > Bacteroidales > Muribaculaceae > Sodaliphilus. The sequence goes on along the minus strand of CAMKGM010000041.1, from coordinate 1,138 downwards.
ATGAAGTGTGACGGCCACCTTCTTCTTTCTTCAGGATATAAACCGAAGCGGTGAACTCGCTGTAGGGTTTCACAACGCCCGGGTGGCAGATAACCATACCACGCTTGATTTCGTTCTTGTCGATACCGCGGAGGAGCAGACCTACGTTGTCACCAGCCTCACCCTCGGGAAGAATCTTGCGGAACATCTCAACACCGGTAACAACCGACTTGAGGTCAGCGCCAAGACCCATGATTTGAACAGCGTCACCAACCTTGATGATACCAGTCTCGATACGACCAGTAGCAACAGTACCACGGCCAGTGATAGAGAATACGTCCTCGATAGGCATCAAGAATGGCTTGTCGATGTCACGTGGGGGCAGTGGAATCCACTCGTCAACAGCCTTCATAAGCTCAAGAACTGTCGCCTCCCACTTGGGCTCACCATTCAGTGCACCAAGAGCCGAACCCTTGATAACTGGAGTGTTCTCACCATCATACTCATACTCGCTCAACAGGTCACGAACGTCCATCTCAACGAGCTCGATCATCTCCTCGTCAACATCGGGAGAGTCGCACTTGTTCAAGAAGATAACCAGGCGAGGCACATTTACTTGGCGAGCCAAGAGGATGTGCTCACGAGTCTGTGGCATAACACCGTCGGTAGCAGCGATAACTACAATAGCACCGTCCATCTGAGCAGCACCAGTTACCATGTTCTTCACATAGTCGGCGTGTCCCGGGCAGTCAACGTGTGCATAGTGGCGGTTAGCGGTTTCATACTCAACGTGAGCAGTGTTGATAGTGATACCACGCTCTTTCTCTTCAGGAGCATTGTCGATAGAGTCGAACGAGCGAACTTCTGACAGACCTTGCTTTGCAAGCACGGTGGTGATTGCTGCGGTCAGAGTGGTTTTACCGTGGTCAACGTGACCAATGGTACCGATGTTAACATGCGGTTTGGTTCTTACGAATGTTTCTTTTGCCATAACTTAAGTTGTTTTTTATTTGAATGATAAATTTCGTTACTTAATTACACATTTCACTTCGCCCCCAAAGTGGCTTTTAACACCGTTTAGCGGGCGAAGGAGAACTATGAATTTTGAGCCGATGGCGGGATTTGAACCCGCGACCTCTTCCTTACCAAGGAAGTGCTC
>CAMKGM010000040.1 GCA_946412245.1 uncultured Bacteroidales bacterium | reverse complement strand
GTGGTTCTTTGTACTGCTTTCGTAGGTTTTTGTACTGCATTCGTGTGCTTTCGTACTGCTTTCGTGGCAGATTAAAGAATATGAGAAGGATGTCAAAGAGCGAGGGATGGGAAGGAGGTGAGGAAGGTTTTGCTTCGCTTCGCTTGCCCTTCGGGCTCCCGTTCGGTCGCGAGCACTTCGTGGTTGCTTCGCTTCGCGAACCGCACACCGGCCTGGCGGCCGACTCTTGCTGCTCACTCCGTCGATCTAAAGGTTTCACGAATTTATATTTTAGCATAATTCGTAAAATTCGTGTCATTCGCATTGAATATTAGTGTGCGATAAGCGAGGGGGTCGCCGCCGGCGACGAGAGAGAAGGGGCATCAATACCCCCCTTGATGATTGTGCCGCTCGCTATCGCTCGCACCCCAATCATCAAAGGGGGTTATCCAAATGTCAGCCTCCGGCTGATGCTCTGGCGGAAAGGGGAGTGTGGGTAGAGAGGGCTGCGACGGGAGTCGCAGCATAGGGGAGACCGGGGCGGTGCGCAAACGAACGGGTGTATTTGTGAGAAAATGAAGCTGATGAGGTGGATGGGAAGGGTGGGAAAAATGGAAAGGATGTCAAAGAGCGTGGGGGGTGTGTGGCAAAGATAGCGCAAGGGCGATGCGGATGCGATAGTAAACACACAGTTTACCAAGCTGCGAGGACCTTCGGTGGTTTATCTCCAAAATGTTCTCACATGGTAAAATTGCACTAAAAACAGTGCAGTTTTTCGTAATATTGCACTAAAATATGTGCATTTTTTTGAAAATATCGCACTAAAACTTGTGCAATTTCGTGGTTTATTGTATTTTTGTGCAATAAAAAACTATAGGCATTATGGAGGTACTACAATTACATTTCAACCAGCTTCTGCGTTCAACCAGCACAAAGTTCCATAGATATCTATACCACAACATCAACTGGAACAACCGGATGATAGGCATCGTGGGGCCTCGCGGTGTGGGCAAAACCACATTAGTGTTGCAGCACATCAAGGAAGAACTTAATCGCGACACTTCTCTGTATGTCATTGCCGAGGACATATATTTCAGTACTCATAATTTGGTAGATCTTGCCGACACCTTTGTGCGCATGGGCGGACAGCACCTTTTCATTGACGAAATCCATAAATATGATGGCTGGAGTCGGGAATTAAAACTGATCTACGACTATCACCCAAATCTTCATGTGGTTTTCACGGGGTCATCGGTGCTCGATATTGTTGAAGGTATATCTGATTTAAGTCGCCGAGCCCGCATGTATCACTTGCAAGGTATGTCATTTCGCGAATATCTATCTATGAAAAACAACATTGAGTTACCCGTCTATACTCTGGAATCTATTTTAACTCATCATGTTCAATTGCCCAAAGATTTCTTGCCTTTACCACATTTTGCTCAATATATAAAGCGAGGATATTACCCTTTCACAATCCTTATTGACGATTACGAATTCTTTTTAAACCAGATTGTGAATGTCACTCTTGAAAACGATATACCCCAGTATGCCAACCTCACCATTGCCGCTGCCAGGAAATACAAGAAATTACTTAGCATCATAGCACAAAGCGCACCATTCAAACCGAATTTCACTCAAATTGCGGGACAAATTTCAGTGTCTAGAAATCAAGTGGCCGACATGTGCGCCATGATAGAAAAATCAGGACTTATCGCTCAACTGCGAGAGCCAACGAGAGGTATTCAATCCTTAGGGAAAGTTGATAAAATTTATCTTGACAATACTGTTCTCGTTAATTCTCTTGGTGAACCACATGTAGATGTCGGGACAATTAGAGAAACTTTCTTTTTCAATCAACTTCGCCTCAATCATAACATTTGTTCCTCACCGGCAAGCGACTTTCTGGTTGATGAAAAATATACCTTTGAAGTGGGAGGGAAAAGCAAAAAACAGCGACAAATTCAAGGTATTGACAATGCATTTGTCGTTAAAGATGACATTGAGACAGGCTACGCCAATATCATTCCGCTATGGATGTTCGGACTCATGTACTAACGACTTCTCCAATTCGCTCAGCCTTTAGCTCGACAGAGTGAGCAACATAAGTCGGCTGCCAGGCCGGTGGGATGAGCGATTGGGGATTATTTCTTTTTTATTTTGGTAACCCTTTTAGAGGGGTGAATTGCGCCTGTGGGGCAAACGAGCTGACACAAGTGGCAACCTACACACTCGTGGCCGTTGATACTTGGCAGACGGCTCTCGGTGTCAAAGTCGATTGCTTGATGACCACCATCCATGCACGAAGTGTAGCAGCGTCCGCAGCCTATACACTGCTCGCGGTCAATCATAGGATAAACCATCGTTGAGCGATCCAGCTCTGAAGGCAACACGAAATTAGGCAATTCCTCGCCAACGAGGTCGGCCAGTTTGCTCACGCCACGCTCGGCCATATAATAGCGCATTCCCTCAACAAGGTCGTCGATGATGCGATATCCATATTGCATCACTGCTGTGCACACCTGCACATTGTTGCAGCCCAGCTGAATGAACTCCAGTGCGTCGCGCCACGTTTCAATTCCGCCAATGCCGCTAAACTGCATATCCCTGGTAATGTTATTCTTGGTGAGTTCAAGGATGAATCGTAACGCAATGGGTTTCACGGCTCGCCCGGAGTAACCTGAAACTGTTTTCTTGCCGCTCACGGTTCCACGATTGTCCATTGTCACACTCTTAATTGTGTTGATTGCCGAGATGGCATCGGCTCCACCAAAGTGGGATGCTATGGCCGGTCGAGCCATGTGGGTAATATTTGGGGTCATCTTGGAGATAACGGGAATCTGCACATTGTGCTTGACAAAAGAGGTGTAATAGAGCACCAGCTCGGCATTTTGACCCACATCGCTACCCATGCCATTAAGCCCCATTTGCGGACATGAAAAATTGAGCTCCACCGCATCGGCACCGGCATCCTGGGCCATCTTGGCAAGTTTTATCCATTCATCCTGGGTTTGCCCCATAATCGAGGCGACAACAACCTTGTTGGGATAATTTTGTTTCAATCGGCGCAAGATGTCAAAATCAACATCGGCCGGATTTTCCGAAAGTTGCTCCATATTGCGCAGGCCATAGAAGTCGCCCTTTGCATTATTGCTCATGGCATCGAAACGAGGCGAAACCTCAACAATGTCTTCAAGACAGATGGTTTTGTAGAAAACTCCGGCCCAGCCCATATCAAACGCACGAGCCACCATCTCATAGTTGGTGCATATTGATGACGAAGCAAGGAAAAACGGATGTTCGCACTTGATGCCACAAAATTCGATTTCAAGACTTGGTAATTCCTTCTCTTGGTAATCGGGCAACTGATTTATAATCTCGCTAATGCGAATGGGACGGTCATAATGAATACATGCCTCTTGGGCGGCAGTGAGATCAGCGGCAGTGCAGTCTTTAACCCACCGTGCAGCATTCTTTTCGTTCCCGAACCGAACGGCGCGAATAGCTCGTGCCACATCACCCATACCACACGCCTTGCTACAAGGCGCATCACAACAAAGCAGGCATCTTGCCGCTTCTTCGTCAATATGCATCTGTCTTTTCATCTTTAACTCAAAATCTAACAATAAAAAGTACAAATATACACATTTTTCAAATTATTATCCACTTTTTTCTCGGAAAATGTCATAAAATGTGAGAATCATTCTCTTTTGCCCATCTTGTTACCCTACTATGCAAATATATGGTTGACATCAACCGTTGCCACTGATGCCCATGTTTTTTTGTTGATGGAGAAATAAAACGAATTCATTTTTCGTTTTTATGGCGATTTATGCGTATCTTTGCAATCTAATTAAAATAATACACAATTAACTAAACTCTTAATATTAACCTAATGACACATTACATTAGCGCCGAGCACCTCACCATAGAGCGTGTGGGCGAAATCATTGAGAAAAACATAAAACTCGCTTTGAGTGATGATGCACGCGAACGCATCGTGCGTTGCCGCAAGTACCTTGACGAACAAATCGCAGCCAGCGATGTGCCTGTATATGGTGTGACCACCGGATTCGGCTCGCTGTGCAATGTGAAGGTGAGCAAAGACCAACTCTCACAACTGCAAATCAATCTAATGATGTCGCATGCCTGCGGCGTGGGCGAACGCGTGCCTAACGAAATCGTTCGCATCATGCTGTTGCTCAAGATCCAATCGCTGAGCTACGGCTACTCGGGCAGCAAACTCGACACCGTGGAGCGCCTCATCGACTTCTTCAACGAGGGCGTAATTCCCGTGGTTTACCGTCAGGGCTCTCTGGGCGCTTCGGGCGACCTCGTGCCGCTGGCACACATGAGTCTGCCGCTGGTAGGCCTGGGCGAGGTAGAATATGAAGGCAAAGTGATGCCCGCTGCAGAACTGCTCAAACTCAAAGGCTGGGAACCCATTGAACTGGCCAGCAAAGAAGGTTTGGCACTGCTCAACGGCACCCAGAACATGAGTTCGTTTGCAGTGTGGTCGCTGCTCCAAGCCGAGCGCTTGAGCGACTGGGCCGACAAGATTGCCGCCATGTCGCTTGATGCCTACGACGGCCGCATCGAGCCCTTCACCGAGGCCGTTCACCTGGTTCGTCCCCACAAGGGTCAGCTCGAGACAGCCGCACACATGAAAGAACTGCTCACCGGCAGCGAACTTATCAAGCAACCCAAAGTGCATGTGCAAGACCCCTACTCCTTCCGTTGCGTGCCTCAGGTTCACGGCACTGTGAAGGACACCATCCGCTACGTCAAGTCAGTGATTGACACCGAAATCAACTCGGCTACCGATAACCCGACCGTTTGCCCCGACGAGGACCTCATCATCAGCGCCGGCAACTTCCACGGTGAACCCATCGCTATGCCCATGGACTTCCTCGCCATCGCCCTGAGCGAACTCGCCAACATCAGCGAGCGCCGCATCTATCGCCTCGTGTCAGGCACGCGCGGTCTGCCCAGCTTCCTGGTGGCCAATCCGGGTCTGAACAGCGGCTTCATGATTACTCAATACACCGCTGCCAGCGTGGTGAGCCTCAACAAGTCGCTCGCCGCTCCGTCGAGTCTTGACAGCATTCCCTCGTGCCAGGATCAGGAAGACCATGTGAGCATGGGTGCCAATGCCGCCATCAAGCTCTACAAGGTGGTGCTCAACACCGAGCGTGTACTGGCCATTGAGTTGTTCAATGCCGCACAAGCACTGGAATTCCGCTTCCCCAAGAAATCGTCGCCCGTCATCATGAAGATGCACGAAGACTTCCGCAAGGAAGTTCCCTTCATTGGCGATGACGTAATCATGTATCCTCTCATTGAGAAAGCCATCCAATTCCTGCGTAAATAATCATGAAACTACTCATTCATAACATTGGAATCCTTGCCGGCATTGACCGGCAAGGTCTTTTATGTCGCAAAGGGGCCGAAATGGCCCGGTTCGAAACCCTTGAGAACGCCTATCTGCTGTGTGTTGACGGCAAGTTTGCCGACTTTGGTCCGATGAATCAAATGCCGACACCCGATGCCGACACGACTATGGTCGATGCCCGTGGCGGTGCCGTGCTGCCCAGTTTCTGCGACTCGCACACCCACATCGTGTATGCAGGTAGCCGCGAGCAGGAGTTTGTGGACAAAATCAATGGCCTGAGCTATGCCGAGATTGCTCGTCGTGGCGGCGGCATCTTGAACAGCGCCGACCGACTGCACGAAATGTCGGAAGACAAACTCTACGAGCAAGCCATGCGCCGCGTGCGCGAGGTGATGCGCAAAGGCACCGGCGCCATTGAAATCAAGAGTGGCTACGGACTCAACACAGCCGACGAGCTGAAGATGCTACGCGTCATCAGACGCATCAAGCAGACGGCTCCGCTCAAGGTCATGGCCAACTTCTTAGGCGCTCACGCCGTGGGCCGCGAATACGCCGGACGCCAAGCCGAGTATGTTGACCTGATTATCAACGAAATGATTCCTGCCGTGGCCAAGGAAGGCCTTGCCGACTTTGTCGATGTGTTCTGCGACGAAGGTTTCTTTACTCCCGAAGAGACAGCCCGCATCCTCAAGGCCGGTCTGGAACACGGCATGCGCGGCAAGATTCACGGACAGGAACTCGCCGACTCGGGTGGCGTGAAAGTGGCAGTGGAGCATAACGCCCTCTCGGTCGACCACCTCGAGAGCATGACCGATGCCGATATTGAGATGATGCGCGACAGCGACACCACCCCCACTGCCCTGCCGGGCACCTCGTTCTTCCTGAACATGCCCTTTGCACCGGCACGCAAGATGATTCAAGCCGGGTTGCCCATGGCCATCGCCAGCGACTACAATCCGGGTTCTACGCCCAGCGGCGACATGAAGTTTGCCGTTTCGCTCGCTTGCATCAAGATGCGTCTGCAACCCGCCGAAGCCCTCAATGCAGCCACCATCAACGGTGCAGCCGCTATGGGAATCAGCAAAGACTATGGCTCCATTGCCCCGGGCAAGGTGGCCAACTGCTACATCACGCAGCCTATCCCCTCGATTGACTTCATCCCCTACGCTTACACTACACCCATCATTGAGCAGGTCGTTCTCAACGGTCAACTCATTGACGATATCGCTTGATTTCACAACATTATTAAATAATAGCCAGCTACCATGCAACAGTATCCCAACACCGACCGCGTTTTCGAGATTTTTCACGAGTTAAACCAGATTCCGCGTCCCTCGCACCACGAGGAGCGCATTGCCGACTACTTGTGCCAATTTGCGCAGAGACTACATCTGGACTACACCCGCGACGCGCAAAACTGCGTCGTGATTCGCAAGCCCGCCACCCCCGGCCACGAACAAGCCGAGACCATCGTATTGCTCAACCACATGGACATGGTGTGCGTGGGCATGAATGACCCGCTCAACGATCCCATTGAGGCAGTCATTGACGGTGAATGGATGCACGCACGCGGAACCTCGCTCGGAGCCGACAACGGCATCGGCCTGTCGATGGCGCTGGCAATTCTTGAGGACGACAGCATTGTGCATGGGCCCCTCGAGGTAATCACCACCACCAATGAAGAAGATGGCATGAGCGGAGCATCCAACCTCTCGCCCGACTTCATTCAAGGTCGCAAGGTCATCAATCTCGACTCTGAAGACTACGACACCATCACCACCGGCGCGGCAGGAGCCTACTTGCAGATTCATCACCTGCCCCTGTCGCGCGTCACGCCTCCGGGCGGCAAACTCTCCTGGCTCTGCATCAACATTGACGGCGGACGCGGCGGACACTCGGGTGTTGACATCAACAAGAACCGCGCCAGCGCCACCACACTCATGTGGGCGTTGCTCTCGGCCATTGGCGACGATTGCACCGTGAATCTCGCCACACTTGATGTGGGTCAGGCAAGCGCTTCGATAGCCTCCAGCGCCACCGCCATCATCTGCGTCAGCAAGGACGAAGCCGCTCTGGTCAAAGCGCGTGAAGCGCACTTCAACGAGTGGTTGCATGACGAATACGGCAAGACCGACCCCGGCATCCGTTGCTCCATTACCGAGACCGAGCCGCGACGTTTCGTAATCAATAGCGATGACGTCAACGCCCTGCTCGCTGCACTCGAGCAGATTCCGCAAGGTGTGGTGAAGATGAGCGAATCGATGCCCGGCACCGTTGAAACGAGCAACAATGTGGGACGCATCACCTGCGACAAACGCGAATTCACCGTCTCAACCCACACCCGCAGTTTTGTTGAAGATGATATGATAAAACTCGGTGAGGAGATTAAGGCGATATTTGCCGCCGAGGGTGCCACGACTGAACTGATGATGTCGGCTCCCGCATGGCAGGAAGACCAGCACAGCGACTTCTTGAAACTCACCAGCGACACCTTCCAAGACGTGCTCGGTTGGAGACCGCGCATGGTGGCCATGCACTTCGTGCTCGAGGCAGGGTTCTTTGTCCAGAAGTATCCCGGCATTCAGATGGCAAGCATCGGCCCTCGCATTGTGGAGCCGCACAGCACCAGCGAGCGCGTGGAAGTGAGCACCATACACGACATTTGGAAAGTCGCCATCGAGCTCCTTAGCCGGCTCGCCTAACGCGACTCTCAGTCAAATTTTTAGAGACTCCAGTTCTCAAGTGCTAAACAACTTCAGAGCTGGAGATTTTTTAGTTGCTGTCAGACGGGTACAACCAGCATGGGTAACTCGCTCTGCAACAGCACGCGATGCGCTATACTGGGGTTGAACAAGCGAGTGAATACACTCTTCTTCTTGTCGGGTATCGCTATCAGGTCCACATGATTATCGGCGACAAACTGCTCAAATGCCGACAGATTATCGCCCTCTATCGAGATGTTCTCAATCGTGAACTCGTTCTCGGGATAGTGGTCGTTGCAATACTGCAAGAATTGTTTCGATGCTTTCTTGGCCATCGCACGGTTCTTGCGCTCCACCACCGGGATGATTGACACTTTCTTACCCTTGACTCGCATCAGTTTCGAGAACATGTCAAACGATAGGATATCGCGTTGATTGAGCGTACTGAAGAACACCACATGATGTATCGACGACAAATCTTCTAACGACAGATTCTTGGGTATCGTGAAGATGGGGAAACGGCCGGCATCGAGCACCTCGGCGGTAACACTGCCCAGCGAGGCGATGGCATGACGGTTGCTACCGTGAGTACCCATCACTATGAGTTTGGCATCATTATCGGTAGCGCACTCCAGAATTTTCTCTTCAGGCAAACCCTCAACCACCTTGGTCTGGAACATCACGTTGCACAAGTTGCCCTTGGAGATTTCTTCCTCGACCCGTGAGCGGAACTGCTTCATCTTCTCAATGGCCTTGGCTTTCACGCTCTCTTCATCGTCGCGCTCACCGTTGTCGTAACGGTCACTGCCGAATGGCATGAAGAACCGATAACGCTCGCTCATGAACGCATGAAGCAATATCACGGAGCAATCGGCTTTTGACGCATACTCAAAGCCCACTTTGCACGCCTTCATCGAGAAGGGAGAAAAGTCCACCGGTATCACCACATGGCTCTTCAATCGCGACCGTCGTGACGATGATGATGACGCGCCCTCTACTACCTTGAGGGCTTGCGGCAAGTCCTTCTCACAGATGCGCACGCGCACACCCGATGACACCACAGGATGCTCCAAATTCACATTGTGCAGCACCGCCTCTATGCCGGCACGTTCCAACTCATTCTTCAGTGTAACGGCCTGGTCATAGGTGTGGATGGCCAGTGTAATCAGTCGGTTGGGGTCATTGGTCTTGCTCATAGGGCTTTTTGGGGGGCTTTAGAGTGATTACTTGTTCTCTTCAAGTATCTCAAGGGCCATATCCAGTATCTGCGGGTCGTCAAGCACCACCAGTCCGCCGTTAGGTCCCGGTTCGATGTGAACGCCCATATTGGTCCCTGAATCGTAGTTAGCGCCGCCAAAGTAGTTCCTCACCGTCTGAACGCTCAGGTTCAGCTTGTCAGCAATGTCGTGTATTGAACCATCGGGCAGGCTATCCTTGATGCGCCTCAGTTCATTAAATGTAATGATTCTTGGCATGATATTTCTTGTCAATTATGAGTTAGTTTTCAAATTATCTTGCTAATTTATTAATAATGTTGCGATAAAACAAATTTTCAGCCGTTTTTTCAGCAAAAATTGTTTTCTGTCGCTCAAAAAATGGCTATGATGGCAAGCACCAGCAGGTTTGCCCACATACCGCCAGCCACCATTCGGGCATCGGACTCTGCCGTACGCAATTCCTTGCAGGTTTGGTGAAACAATAGCCAATAGCGACGCAGCAAGGCATACACCAACCATGCCGCAGCACAACCGAGCAAAGCACCGCACACGAGGTCGCCCAAATAGTGCACCCCGAGATACATGCGGCTGTAGCACTCAATAAGCGCCCATAGGAATATGGAAATTATCACCCGTCGGTTCCTGAAAATGAGGCTAATAAGCACAGCACCGGCAAAGGTATTGGCTGCATGGCTCGACACAAAACTGAACCGCCCGCCGCGATAGCCGTTCACCACATGAACCAGATAGCTCAAATCCGGGTCGTGGGAGGGCCGCAAACGCGCCACAAGCGGTTTGATGACGGCGGCTGAAACCATGTCGGCAATCAGTATCACCAGTGCGATTGCCACCACCACTGCAAGCAACTGTTTCCAGCCACGCCGGCCCAGCACATAGAGCAGGACTATGAACATGAGCGACCAGCACACTGTGGTCGTAGCGAGCCACATGAAACGGTCCAGATATGGCACATGAAGGCCGTTGATGAAAAGCAGAATTTGCGTGTCAAGGTCTTGCAGATATTGAATCATAGCGTATTGTATTATTGTTATGTTAGCAATTTATTGTTTCAAGCGTGCAGTTGATGTCATATCTTCTCCACTTCTTCAGCATTAATCCATGCCACTTGGCCGGTCGACGACTCTACATGATACCACTTTGTAGCCCCTTCGGCGGCTCCGGTGGTTACCGAGTCGGTGATTTCCACTTTACTGCCTTGGAGCAACTTAAATGCCACCTCTGATTGTGAGGGAGTACGCGGGGCGGTGCTCAGTGTGGCACTTTCCGGCATCACAATGGCAGCGTTGCCGGCTACCGCGCGGTTGCGCAAATACAGCGAACAAGTCAACGCCAAGGCAGCCAATGCCAGCAAAGCAATCGCCGAGAAGAAGCCCACCTTGCGCCACTTCACCTGCGTTGAGAACACATACAGCGCCACACACGCCAGGCACAGCACGAACAGCACAACAGCCACTACGGCCCAACCGTTGCTTGAAAACCAAAAGGCTACCGACTGTGCTACCTGCGTCACAAATGAGCGCGAACCGGTGGCTACAGGCAACTTCAGCTTGCGGTTCACGAAGTCCAGATTCTCACGAGTATCGTTGTCAGTGGGGTCCAATAACAACGATTTCTCGTAGTAGAGAATGGCGTGCGCATAGTCATTTATCTTATAATAGGTGTTGCCCATGTTATAGAACAGTTCAGCCGAAGTGCCTTCTTGTTGCATCAGCTGTTGATAAGTGCTCAACGCTTCGTGGTAACGTTCATGCTTGTACGACGAGTCGGCTTGCGCTGCCGTCACCGGAGCGGCTTGCAGGGGCAGGCTACTCACCACAAGGGCCATTAGGCACATCAGCAATGTCTTCATTGTTTGCTCTTTTTGTTGGGGTTTCACACTTTCGAGTTGCTCCATCACCTGGGCAGCTTTGTCGTAGAGAGGCATCATATCGCCATCGGCCAATTCAGGTGCATACTGTGCAAACTCGCATCGATCAAGCAACTCCAGCACCTCGCCACGCAGGTTTTCGTCAACTCCGTAGCGTTCCAGTTCAGCCGCTATGTTGTCCTTGCTCAAGTCTGACACGGGAATACCCAGTTTGTCGCTCATGTAGCCCCACATGGCGGTCAGCACCTCGCCATAGAACTCATTGCGCTTACCGGCTACGGCGAATGCCTTGGCTCGCTTGAGACGCTTCTGTGCCACCTTGCCGGCACGCTTGGTGCGCATGCGCTTCACATCGGCCATCGCCTTGAGGCGCTTGCGGTTGTATATAATCACACCCACCAAGCCGAGCAATGGGAGCAAATAGGCAAGCCAGTAGCCCCAGCCGTCTACAAGGAAACTGTGCTCCTTCTCAAGGTTCAAGTCGCCATGCTTCAACTCATGAACATCGGTCATTGCCTTCTGCTTGTTCTTGTAGTGGCTCGACGGCTGACCCTTGCCCTTGGCAACATGGAGTGGCATGGCGGGCAACTCTATGGTCTCATACTTGGCGGTTGACGGATTGAAGTACACAAACTTGCTTGCCGGTAGCTCAAAGTCGCCCACAAACTGCGGTATCACTGAGTAAGAGAATGTGACGCTACCCGTCACATCGGTGCCGTCGCTCTTGGTGTTAATGTGACTCTGCGGGTCATAGGTATCAAATTCCTGCGGAAAATTCACTTCAGGAGCTTTGATATATTTAATGTTACCCTTGCCTTGCACTACATAGTTGTAAGTGGCCGGTGAATAGGTCTTCAGGGCATGAGGATTGATGGCCGTCGTCACCTTAAAGTCACCCACAGCACCGGTGAATCCGGCGGGACGCGGTTCGGGCAGTGGCAGAATATTTACCGTCGCTGAGTTTGACTTGACCGTCAACTTCGTGTCATGGGGCACGGCAATGGCGCTGCTGATACCCACATAGATGTCGCGTTGCACCGGCGTGATGTCAAACACGCCCGACTTGATGTTCAGTTTGCCCGACTTCTGCGGATACAAGATGCACTTTTTCAGTTCAGCCGTGTAATAGTTCTGACCATTCACTCGCTCCACATTCACCTGACCGGGCTGATTAATTTCCTCAATCAGGAATCCGTCAAACGACGGTTGCTCCAGCGGGATGATCGTGGGTCGAATTGGGAACTTGGTGTATAATTTGATAGTACAAACCACCGCCTCTTGCTCATAGACTTGGGGCTTTGACATTTCGATGCGCACATACAGGTCGTTCGACGAAATGGGTTTGTCGGCCGTCTGGGTGAATGGGTCGTTCATATCAACGGCGCCGCCCAATCCCGGTAGCGTGCGCGATGCCGACGGAGCTTGCTGCTGGGCCGATTTACTCACATTGATGCGGAAACCGGGAGCCGCCACTTTCTTGTTTCCTACCATCACCCATGCCGAACCCACCTGCAAATTGCCGGTCTTGTTCAGCCTATAGGTAAGGGTATACTTGAAAGTCTTACTCGTCTTGTTCTCAACCTGACGGCCGTTGGAGATGACCACTTGAGTAGATTCGCCAATCTTCACCGGACTCGACTTGTGCAGAAATGTAGCCCCCTCAATCGTAGGCTCATTGATGGGAGCACCTTCATGAGCGCCATCGAGCAGATACACAATCTGGAACTTGTCGTCATGGGTCTCGCCCCAGCCCGCCATCTTGAGCGACTGAGAACGGACTGACAGCGGCAAGAGCAACATCGCTGCCATCACTACGAGTATATGATATGAGGTGTGGATTGATTTCATCTTTATTACCATTTATTACGGGTTCTGGCACGCTCTGAGCGTTGCATTTGAGCCTTGCGGGCATTCATCTTCTGCTGAGTCTCTCGCTCCTTGTCTTGCATAGTTTGCAAGATGCGGTCCATGTTCTGCTTGCTCAGGTCACCCTTTTGAGGCTGTTGCTGCTGCTTGTCCTGATTCTGCTTATTTTGGTTCTGCTTGTCCTGATTTTGCTTATCTTGATTTTGCTTATCTTTATCTTTCTTGTCTTGATCTTTGTTTTGGTCCTTATTTTGGTCCTTGTTCTTATCTTTATTTTGGTCTTTATTCTGATTTTTGTTCTGATTGTTTTTATCCTTGTTCTTGTCTTGCTGCTGTTTCTTGAGTTGGGCAAGACGCAGGTTGTAGCGGGCATCGTTGTTGTCCGGATTCTTTCGCAATGCCTGCTTGTAGTTGCTGATGGCCTCTTCCCAGTTTTGCTGATGATAGGCAATGTTGCCCAAATCATAACTGGCCTTGCTGGCCAGGCGCTTGTTGCGACTTGCTTGTGCCACTTGTTGCAGCAGACCGGTCGCTTCTTGCATCGTTGCGCTCATTTGCTGTTCACCGCCTTGCTGAGGTTGCGGTTGCACATGGTCCTGCTTCAGCAGTGAACTGGCCAGGTTGAACTGTGCGATTTCACTGTTAGGATTTGCCTCCAGTGCCTTGCGGTATTGAACCTCGGCCTCGGCATATTTCTTGGCTTTATACAGTTTGTTACCCGATTTGATGGCATTGCGTTCTTTCTTCACCGTAGCGGGTTCATTGCTTGTTTTTTGAGCATAAACCGTTGCCGGCATCAGCACACAACACAGTGCCAACAATGACTTTATCAATAGTTTATTCATTGTTTCCATCTTCGTTACTGAAAAAATTGATTTTACTGAGCCACGGCGTTTTTCGGGGTGTGAGTAGCATGATGAGTAATAACAGCAACAATGCTATCCAGGCAAATACCGGGAACAACTCGCTGTGTTGCGTGTAGGTATATGTACCCAGATTCGACTTCGACAACTTGTCGAGCGTGTCATGCACTGAACTCACGGCATCGGTCGCAAGACCGTCAATATATTCACCGCCGCCTGCGTCTGCAATGCTCTGTGCCATTTCCTCATTGAGTTTGGTGTAGGCAACATTACCTTCGTCGTCGAGCATCACCTCGCCGGGGTTGCCCGTCGGTATGGTCACCGGCTCGCTACTGCCTATGCCCAGCACATTCACCTGAATGCCGGCACGCTTGGCATCGCGCGCCGCACCCTGGGCATCGTCCTCAAAGTTTTCGCCATCAGTTATCACAATAATCGACTTCCTGATTTTAGGATTCTCTGAAAAGGCGTGAGCACACATATTGATAGCGCCACCTATGGCCGTGCCCTGTGTGGGAGCCAAGTTGGTATTGATTTGCTCCAAGAACATCTTCGCCGACTGGGCATCGCCCGTGAGCGGCATTTGCATATAGGCATTGCCGGCAAACACCACCAGGCCCACCTTGTTACCCTGCAGTTTGTCAATCAGTCGCTCCATGAGCAACTTGGCACGCTGAAGTCGTGAAACGCCTTCTTCGTCAGGATTCACCGGCGCGTTCATCGAGTTCGATATATCAAGCGCCACCATCACCTCTATGCCATGAACCGTTCCGGTCTGAGTGCCGGCTGCTCCACGCGGACGGGCTATCATCACCACTGTCACCGCCACAAGCAGCAACTGCAGTACCAGTAGCACCCATGGCTTGTAGACCGACACCTCGGGCATCAGTTGATTCACCACTTCTTCCTTGCCCATCTTCGAGACCTTGCGGGCACGAGCCTTTTGCCACAGCCAAAACAGTAAAACGATGCATGGCAGCAACAGTAGCAACAGCAAGTATTGTGGATATGCAAAACTCATTATCTTGTCATTTATTTGGTTCTTGTTTCTTATTAATTAAGGGAATCGGCGCAATAGCGTGTATCCCAACAGCACATCAAGCCCCACCAGTAGCAACAACAGCCATGCCCACGGCATATAGTTGTCCTGCGTGTTTGAGTACTTCTTCACATCAATCTTGGTTTTCTCGAGCGAATCGATTTCCTTGAACACTTTTTCAAGCATGCCGTTGCCGGTGGCACGGAAGTACTTGCCTCCGGTCATCGCGGCAATCTGCTTGAGTGTGGGTTCGTCGATGGTCACCGGCATATTCTGGTATTGCAGATTTCCGGCCCAATCCTGCCCCACGGGCATGGGCGCGGTGCCTGTAGTGCCCACGCCGATGGTGTAAATTCTGATGCTGTCGGCCTTCGCTATCTCGGCGGCTGTGAGCGGTGCCACCACGCCGGCATTGTTCGTTCCGTCAGTCAGCAGAATGATGCTTTTAGACTTTGCTCTGCCGCTCTTGATGCGGTTAATGGCGGTGGCTATGCCGTCGCCTATCGCGGTTCCGTCCTCAAGCATACCTATCTCAAGGTCCTGTATGGCATTGACCACAATGGCCTTGTCGGTGGTCATAGGCACCTGGGTAAAGCCTTCGCCGGCAAACACCACCAGGCCCACATTATCGTTCTCGCGCTGCGCCACAAAGTCAGCGGCCACTTTCTTGGCCGCATGAAAACGGTCGGGTGTGAAGTCCTTGGCGTACATACTGCCCGAAATGTCGAGTGCTATCACGATGTCAGTGCCTTCAGTATCGCTTGTCGACCAACGGTCGTAGATCTGCGGACGACACAAAATCACAATCAAGCAACCCAGTGCCGCCAGTTTCAACGCAAACGACAAGTGGCGCAGATACACGCGCCAACTCGTCGGCAACTTGTCAAACGCGCGTGTCGTTGACAAGCGTAACGACGCATTGCCCTTGCGTTCTTTCCATACCCACCATGCAATCAGTGGAATAAAGAGCAAAAACAGCCATAAATACCCGGGATGAGCAAAATTCATTTTCCCTCGCCCTCCCCTGCGGCTTTCTGCTCTTGGTCAGTTGATTCAGGCGCTTCAATGGGGCGCGTGTGTTCCACAAAATTAATGGCGCGCTGGAATGAACGCTCATTATCATCGGCGAGCGGATGCTGGTTGGCAAACTTCACAAAGTCGGCAATCTCCAAAATCTCGTTCAACTGTTCGTTCACGGCACGCGTTTCCTTGTTGTTGACCAGCGTCTCTTTGATTTGCGTCGTGGTCATCTCCACGGCATTAATCCCGAATCGGCGGTCAATGTACTCGCGCAAGATATCGGTCAAACTCGTGTAGTATTCCTTCTCCATTCCTTGCTGCCACAACTGCTCCTCCTTGAGTGTGGCAAGCCGTTGCATGGCTTCCTCGTAGGGCGGCAAGCGTTTCTTTTCGTGTACAAACGGCAACTTGCCTTTGCGCCACCACTTGAAGTAGGCATAGGCCAAGGCAGCCACAATAAGCAGGATGAGCCATAGCCACCACAGGTCGACGATGAAGTCGGGCACCCAGTCAAGGAATTTGCCGGGCGCATCCTCAACCGCTGCATAGTCCTTAATGTCGCCTTTCTCATCAACTTGCACCGGAATCACTTTTAGGCTCAACGCGTTCGAGAACACGCTATCGCCCTCGCCCACCAAGCACAATATGGGTTTGATGGCCCACAGACCCGAATCAAACGACTGAATCAGGTAATCCTTGTTCACCTGAACGCGGTTGTTACCCAAATCCACTTTCTTGGCTGCGGGTCGCTCCACAATCTCAACCATGCTGTGAAGCGTGTCAATTTGGTCATTGGGGAAAATGTAAGTCACGCCCTTGTCGGCCACCAGTTCCAAGTGAAGCCAGGTGGTCTTGCCCATGAGTAGCACCGTGCTGTCGAGGCGCGCTTTCAGGAACGCTTCGCCGGCTTGTGCCACGCTCATGGCCAATAGGGTTACTATTAATAGGAGTAATTTCTTCATTTGTTGAAAAACTTAATCGTTAGCGGCTCACCGCTCGTTTCTTGAACATGAGCAGCAGCGCCTTCACATAGTCTTCATGCGTCGCCATCGACACAAGGTCAACACGGGCGCGCTGCGTGGTGTCGTTGAGTCGGCGTTGCAACTCATACCACCACTTCTCCACAGCCTTGCGCGTGCGTGAACTGCTCGTGTCAATCCAGCGCTCTGCTCCTGTCTCGGCATCCAGCACACGCATCAGGCCCACATCGGGCAACTGTGCCTCGCGCTGATCGTAGATTTGCAGAGCCATCACATCGTGCTTGCTGTTGGCTATTGACAGCGGCTTATAGTAGTCTTTTTCATCTATAAAGTCAGAGATCAGGAATGTGGTGCAACGTTTCTTGATGACGCTCGTCAAATACTCCAGCGCCAGGCCCACATCAGTACCCTTGTTCTCAGGTTTGAAGTAGAGCAGTTCCCTTATCACTAACAAGATGTGCTTGCGACCCTTCTTAGGCGGAATGAACTTCTCGATTTTATCGCTGAAGAAAATCACGCCCACCTTGTCATTATTTTCAATGGCCGAGAAGGCAAGCGTCGCGGCAACTTCAGTGATGTAGTTCTGCTTCATCTCGCCCACGGCTCCGAAGTTTTTGCTACCCGAGACGTCTACCAGCAGCATCACCGTCAGTTCGCGCTCTTCCTCATAGACCTTCACATAGGGCCTATTCTGGCGAGCGGTCACGTTCCAGTCAATGTCGCGCACATCGTCGCCATACTGGTACTCGCGCACCTCGCTAAAGGTCATGCCACGCCCCTTGAATGCCGAGTGATATTCTCCGGCAAACACGTTCTGCGACAGGCCCTTGGCCTTAATCTCAATCTTCCTGACCTTGCTTAACAATTCATTAGAATCCATTGCTTCAAGATTCAAAACTAAATGCGTTTCTGCGATTCTTGAACACTGCCTATCTATGGACGGCAGTCACTCACCAATCAGGGCACCGGTATCTTGTCCAGTATCTCGTTAATCACCTCGTCGGGGGTGATGTTGTTGGCCTCGGCCTCATACGACAGACCCATCCTGTGACGCATCACATCGTGGCACACGGCACGCACGTCTTCAGGAATCACATAGCCACGTCCGCGCAAGAACGCATAGGCTCTTGCGGCAAGTGCCATGCTGATTGAAGCACGCGGCGACGAACCGAACTCTATCATGCTCTTCAGGTCGTTCAAGCCGTAGTCGCTCGGGAAACGAGTGGCAAAGACGATGTCGACAATGTATTTCTCAATCTTCTCGTCGATATAAATCTTTTCAACTATCTCGCGGGTCTCCACGATATCGCGGGGAGTGATTAACGGCTGAACCGCAGGGCGGTCGCTGCTGATGTTCATCCTGATGATTTGCTTCTCCTCTTCCTTATTGGGATAACCTATCACCACCTTCATCAAGAAACGGTCCACCTGCGCCTCGGGCAGCGGATAGGTGCCCTCCTGCTCTATCGGGTTCTGGGTAGCCATCACCAGGAACGGATCTTCCAGTTTAAAGGTGCTGTCACCTATGGTTACCTGACGCTCCTGCATGGCTTCGAGCAAGGCGCTCTGAACCTTGGCGGGCGCACGGTTAATCTCGTCGGCCAGGATAAAGTTGGCGAATACCGGACCTTTCTTCACCTCAAATTGTTCTTTCTTCACACTGTAGACCATCGTGCCCACCACATCGGCAGGAAGCAGGTCGGGGGTGAATTGGATGCGGCTGTATTTTGCATCTATAATACCTGCAAGCGTCTTGATGGCCAGTGTCTTGGCAAGACCGGGAACACCCTCGAGCAGGATATGTCCATTGGCCAATAGCGCGATGAGTAACGAGTCCACAAGGTGTTTCTGACCCACGATGGTCTTGTCCATCCCTTGTGTAATGAGATTCACGAAATTGCTCTTACCGGCAATCATGTCGTTCAATTCTCTGATATTAACAAACTCTGCCATAAATCATTGAATGTTTATCGTTTAATATTTGGTTTTCAATTTCTTGCACACAAGCGGGCAACGGTCTCACAATAGCAGACGACAAGCACGCTTGCACACCCCTTGAAGGGATATGCAAAATTACGTCTTTGGCGCCGTATCGCGACAACTTTTGTAGTTAATTATTTCAATTTTAAGTTACAAATGTTAAATCTTAACATTTTTCATAAAATGGACACTCCGGCCGCCCTATTTCTTCGCGCGGTTCAACTCCATTGACTTGAGTTGGGCCTGCTTCACGCACTCAGGATCTTTCGGGTCAAATCCATACTTCGATGCCAGCGGAATAATCACCTCTGTGCCCGGAGCAATGTTGTTCACATCCTTGATGCGGTCTTTGTTCTCCTCATAGATATACACGTAGAAGAACTCATTGCCGTAGTGTTTTCGCGCTATCACAGTCAGCGGGCGCTTTGCCGTCACGGTGTCGCGTATCACGGGAATATCTTTCTTGGGTTCAGCCGGTTGTGGCTTATTAGCCTTGAAAACTGATGAGGATGCCTCTTTTCCAGCAGTAGTCGTTTTTTCTGCAACAAGGGTGTCGGCTGAAGGGGTTGTACTGCCAGTCACCGCGCCTCGCGGACCGAACAGTATCCACAATAGCGATGTGAGCAACAACGCACCCAGCGCACCCACCACAATGCCTTTCAGCATACTGCGTTTTGCCACCCGTCGAGTCTCGTCCTCAGCAATTGGCTCAGGCGTTCCGGTCTCCTCCTCCGGCAGTGCTTCAGTCGTCTCTTCCGGTACTGTTTCTGTTGTCTCCTCCGGCAGTGCTTCAGCCGCCTCGGTCACTGCTTCATCAGCATCAGCAACAACAGGCTCAGTCACTTCATCCCCAGCACTTTTATCGGTAGGAACTTCTTCCTCTGATTCAGCCTCTTTCGACGGTTCCATCACCGGCAACACCGGGGGTTCCTCTACCATAGATGAAGTTTCTATTACCGGAGGCTCTTCCATGACGGGCGGTTTCTCCATCACGGGAGGCTCTTGTATCACCGGAGGTTCTTCCATGATGGGTGGTTCTTCTCGCCCAACAACCTCACCCACAACACCTTGAGTAGCCTCGACTTCTGTGCCTTGAGCAGACCCATCCACAGCCGTGAGCACACGCAATTCCTCCTCGGTCAAATCATCGCTCAATTCCACCGGTTCAAATTGCGCGAATGGCTGATTTACAGCATCCTGAATGCTCTGCGCCGGAGCAAATTCTATGGTCGGATCTTCCTCGTCGGTCATGGCCGTGGGCATTACAAACGACCCCAAACCCTTGATTTCCACACCCCGGCCTTCGGCAAGTTCTTGCGAGACTGTGGCAAACAACTCTTTCAAAAACAGTTCGCTCATGCGATGAGTCGTCTGAGCCTTGTTGGCTACCAATTCTGACAGTTCTATGATGGTTAATTTCCTATTCATCTTGCCTTAGTTGATTGACTGGTTCTTCATTCGGTTTTTTAACACACGACTCATCTCAAATCGCAACTCAACGCGAGGCGGAACGAGCATGCGCTTACCAGTCACATTGTCGACTGTCACTTGTTCGTTATGCTTCTCGCCAATGAATGTACCGAACCCCGGCACAGCGATGCTGTCGAGTTCACCGCAACGCTCTGTGACAACATGTGCAAGCGCATCCAGCAGTTTCGTCACATCGGCACGGTTTCTGCCCAGTTTTTGGGTCAGGTGAGTTACCAGTTGTTTGTTATCCATAGTCTGTCTATCGTTTGTTTGTCAGCATTTTTGCTCGTTCGTTGTCGCCATTTCAGGCATAGCAGACAAGCCATCGTGCTTTCAATCCACAAATTTACGGCAAATCTTCCACCCTCGCAAATTTTCTCACGTTCACCGCTCCTCACACATCATTTTTCATCCAAAAGCAAAATAATGGCCTCAGGTAGTGGTAATGTGTGGAGATTTTTTGTAACTTTGCACATTATTTTAAAAAGGGCTTTGCTTGAGCCTACTTAATTCAAAGATTAAAAAGAACTTATATGAAGAAGTTTAACGAGTATAACAAGTTCAACTTGTCGGACGTCAACAAAGACGTTCTGAAACAGTGGGACGAAGAAAATGTTTTTGCACGCAGCATTGACGAGCGTGAAGGCGCTCCTACATTCGTATTTTACGAGGGACCTCCCTCAGCCAATGGTATGCCCGGCATTCACCATGTGATGGCACGCACCCTGAAGGACATCGTGTGCCGCTTCAAGACCATGCAGGGATGCAAAGTGTTGCGCAAGGCCGGTTGGGACACACACGGACTTCCCGTGGAATTGGGTGTTGAAAAAGCACTTGGCATCACTAAGGAGGACATCGGCAAGAAGATTAGCGTAGACGACTATAACGCCACCTGCCGCAAGGAGGTGATGAAATACACCCACGAGTGGGAAGACCTCACTCACAAAATGGGATACTGGGTTGACATGAACGATCCCTATATCACTTACAAGAACTCCTACATTGAGACCCTGTGGTATCTCCTCAAGCAACTCTACAACAAGGGTCTGCTCTACAAGGGCTACACCATTCAACCCTATTCGCCCGCTGCCGGCACCGGACTCAGCTCACACGAGCTGAACATGCCCGGCTGCTACCGCGATGTGAAAGACCAGACCGTGACAGCACAATTCACCGTGCCCGCTCAAGAGCACCCCGTGATGAAGGCCATTATGGACAAGGCCGACGCGGGATTTGAGAACCTCTACGTGCTGGCTTGGACCACCACTCCCTGGACTCTGCCCAGCAACACCGCCCTGTGCGTGGGTCCCAAGATTGACTACGTGGCACTTGAGAGCTACAACCCCTATAACGGCAAGCCCGGCATCTACCTGATGGCCAAGGCTCGTGTCAATGCCTACTTCAAGGCCGAGGGCGCTGAACTGCCTCTTGACAGTTACAAACCCGGCGACAAGGTGATTCCCTACAAGGTGATTGCCGAATTCAAAGGTACTGACCTGCTCGAACTCCACTACAACCAACTCTTCCCCTGGGTGAAACCCGTGGACAAGGTAGACGACAAGATTGTGGGTAATGACAACGGCTTCCGCGTGATTCCGGGCGACTACGTCACTACCGACGACGGTACCGGCGTGGTGCACATCGCTCCCACCTTTGGTGCCGACGACGCCAACGTGGCTCGCGCTGCAGGCATTCCCGCCCTGTTCCTCATCAACAAGAAGATGGAGACCCGCCCCATGGTGGACTTCGACGGCAAGTACTGGCGCATTGAGGACCTCGACCCCGACTTCGTGAAGAACTTCGTGAATGTTGACCTCTACAAGGAATATGCCGGCGCATTTGTCAAGAATGCCTATGACCCCAAATACACTGTCAATGGCAAGTACGACGAGGCAGCCGCCAACAAGGACGAGGACCTGAACATCTACATGTGCATCCGCATGAAGCAAGACGGAACCGCCTTCAAGATTGAGAAGCACGTGCACAACTATCCGCACTGCTGGCGCACCGACAAGCCCATCCTCTACTATCCGCTCGACAGTTGGTTCATCAAGTCTACTGCCTGCCGCGACCGCATGGTGGAACTCAACCACTCCATCAAGTGGAAGCCCGAGCACACCGGCACCGGACGCTTTGGCAAGTGGCTTGAGAACCTCAACGACTGGAACCTGAGCCGTAGCCGCTACTGGGGCACACCGCTGCCCATTTGGCGCAACGACGAGGGCGAGGAGAAGTGCATCGGCAGCATCGAGGAGCTCTACAACGAAATCGAGAAGGCTGTGGCTGCCGGCGTGATGAAGTCGAACCCCTATAAGGACAAGGGCTTCGTTCCCGGAGACTATAGCGAAGACAACTATAACAAAATTGACATCCACCGCCCCTACGTGGACGACATCATTCTGGTGAGCGACTCGGGTAAACCCATGAAGCGTGAACTCGACCTCATCGACGTGTGGTTCGACAGCGGTGCCATGCCCTACGCTCAACTCCACTACCCCTTCGAAAACAAGGAACTGGTTGACGAGCGCAAATTCTATCCCGCCGACTTCATTGCCGAGGGTGTTGACCAAACCCGTGGATGGTTCTTCACGCTCCATGCTATCGCCACCATGGTGTTCGACAGCGTGGCCTACAAGTCGGTTATCTCCAACGGCCTTGTGCTCGACAAGAACGGCAACAAGATGAGTAAGCGCCTGGGTAATGCCGTCGATCCTTTCATGGCCATCGACAAATATGGCAGCGACCCGTTGCGCTGGTACATGATCAGCAACTCGGCTCCTTGGGACAACCTCAAGTTCGACGAGGCCGGCGTTGAAGAGGTGGCACGCAAATTCTTCGGAACGCTCTACAACACCTACTCATTCTTTGCCCTGTATGCCAACGTGGACGGTTTTGACCCCGCCACTGCTACCGTGCCGGTGGCTGAGCGACCTGAAATCGACCGCTGGATTATCTCCCTGCTCAACAGCCTTGTGGCACAGGTTACCGCCGACCTCGAAGACTACGAGCCCACCCGTGCGGCCCGCGCCATCAGCGACTTTGTCAACGAGAACCTCAGTAACTGGTATGTGCGCCTCAACCGCAAGCGCTTCTGGGGCGGAGAGATGACTCAAGACAAACTTGCCGCCTACGTCACACTCTATGAGTGCCTCAAGACGGTATCGCTGCTCATGGCTCCCATCTCGCCCTTCTATAGCGACCGACTCTATCGCGACTTGACCGGCAGCACTGACTCGGTGCATCTGGCACACTATCCCAAGGCCGATATGACTGTCATCGACAAAGATCTTGAGGAACGCATGCACATGGCACAGACCATCACTTCCATGGTGCTCTCGCTGCGTCGCAAAAAGAACCTCAAGGTGCGCCAACCCCTCACCTCCATCATGATTCCTGTGCTTGACGACAAGCAGCGCGCTGCTATCGAAGCCGTGGGCAACCTCATCATCAACGAGGTGAATGTGAAGGAAATCAAGTATGTGGGCAACGACGAGGGCGTGCTTGTGAAACGCGTCAAACCCGACTTCAAGAAACTTGGCCCGAAATATGGCAAGATTATGAAGGCGCTGGCTCAAGCACTCACCACACTGCCACAAGCCGACATCAACCGCTTTGAGCAAGACGGCACCATCACTCTCGACATCAATGGACAACAGGCTGTTGTTGAGACTGCCGATGTGGAAATCATCAGCGAAGACATCCCCGGATGGCTCGTCGCTAACGAGGGCAATCTCACCGTGGCACTCGACATCACGCTCACCGACGACCTCCGTCGCGAGGGTGTGGCACGCGAACTGGTGAACCGCATCCAGAATGTGCGCAAGAGCAAAGACTTTGACATCACCGACAAAATCGTGGTTCGCATCAATCCCGATGAGCGCGTGAACGATGCCGTGAAGCAGTTCAAAGACTACATTGCTCATCAGGTTCTCGCTGTCTCTATCGACTTGCAAGATGTTACCGACAATGCACAGCGCGTGGAACTGGACATGGACGACTACTCGCTCTTTGTCACTGTTGAGAAAGCGTGATCTTGGCGTGATTAATATACGATTCATAACTTAAAAACAATGATATATTATGGCTAATAACGAAACTAAAACCCGATATTCAGATGCCGAATTGCAAGAATTCAAGGATTTGATTCTTAGCAAGATTGAGGTAGCCAAGAGCAACTATGACCAGCTCATGTCGAAAATCAAGGCCGACGAGTCTGACCCCGGTTTCAAGGTGCTCGAAGAGGGTGCATCTACACTCGAGAAGGAAGAGGCCAGCCAGCGTGCCGCACGACAGATGGACTTCATCAAAAAGTTGCAAGGAGCACTGGTGCGCATCGAGAACAAGACTTACGGTGTGTGCCGCGTCACAGGCAAACTGATTCCCAAGGAGCGACTCATGGCTGTCCCCCACACTACCCTGTCGGTAGAAGGTAAGGAGATTGAGCAAAAACAGAAAGGCCGCTGATGAAAAAACGCCTCTCTAATGGTGTGCTCGCCACAATCATTATTGTGGTGGCTGTGCTTATTGACCAAATTCTTAAATTTTGGGTCAAGACGAGCTTCTTCTATGGCGAGGAAGTGAAAATTGCCGAATGGTTCCGCCTTGTGTTTATTGAAAACAACGGAATGGCTTTCGGCATGGAGTTTGGCAGCAAATTCTTCCTCACTTGGTTCCGCATCATCGCTGTGGCACTGCTCATTTGGTATCTGGTGAAACTTCGCAAGCGCACCGATGTGCCCACGGGCTATGTTGCCTGCATCGCCTTCATCACCGCCGGAGCTCTGGGAAATGTCATTGACTGCATTTTCTATGGCGTGGTCTTTGATGCTCCCCAAGCGCCCCTCGTAGCACAATTCCTGCCTGCTGAAGGCGGCTATGAGAGCCTCTTCAACGGACGCGTAGTGGATATGTTCTATTTCCCCTTGTGTGAGTGGGACTGGCCGCAGTGGATGCCCTGGATTGGCGGACAGCACTTCAAGTTCTTTGAACCTATTTTCAACTTTGCCGACGCTTGCCTGTCGGTGAGCGTGATTGTGCTCATTCTGTTCTATTCCCGCCACTTGCTCTCGAACGAGAAAAAGGAGAATGCTCAAGACAGCATTGCCACCCATGGCGATGACTCCACCGACCAAAACAGCGACGAAGTCTCGTGACTTGTTATGAAAAGGTGTCCGTTTTTCATATTGTTACTCCTTGTCTTGTCGCTGCTCGCTTGCGACAAGACGCCCGATGGTGTTATCTCGGAGCGCAAAATGAAAAACTTGCTGAAAGACATCTACAAGGCTGAGGCTCTGGTCGAAAATCGTGCGGCATCCTTCGATTCCGACTCGCAAAAGTTGGTGCTCAAACAGTCTATCTTCAAAAAATACGGAATTACGCAAGCCGACTACGACTCCTCGCTCGTGTGGTATGCCAAGAACATTGATGTGTTCAATGACGTCTATAAGGACGTGATTAAGGAACTGCACGACGAGTCGGTCAATTTTAATAAGAAGGTGGCCAAGACCGCGCCACAGCCGCAACAGTCGGGACGGGCTTTGAAGCAGTATCACGCTGCTAAGGGAGACTCGGCCGACCTGTGGACACAGCCACGAATGTGGATGGTCACACGAGCCATGAACGGCAACTACCTCACCTTTGACTACTTGCCCGACAAGGAGATGAAACCGGGCGATCGCTACACGCTCACCATGAAACTCTACACGGGCGGCGGTGATGTGCAGTTGGTGCTGGCGGCCGACTATACCGATGGCGCTAAGACCTTTGTAACACGCAAACTGTCGCACGACGGGTGGACTGAAATGGTAATTCAGGCCGACACCGGCCGTACCGTGAGCCGCATTTGCGGATATGCTTATTTTAATATGCGCAACAATAGTGCCATTGCATTTGCCGACAGCATTGAACTCGTGCGAACTCACTTCGATGCCAAGCAATATGGATTTATCACCGTGCAGAAGACCCTCTCCAAAGACGGTACGGAGTTAACTACAGCATCAAAGCCGAGCACACCGGCTGTTGCCTCCCCACACGACTCTACAGCGATTCAGCGGCGCGACGGCCACTACAAGCCCAAACCGGGTGTGCACAAGAGCGGAGTGAGACGCCGCAACGAGTTGACTCCTATCGGATTAATGCGCCACCCGCCACAACCATCTCGCAAGTAGCTTGGCATCTTTACATTTTTACTATATATAATATAAGGTATATACAATGAACAAAAAACCGGCCGAAGGCAAGTGGATTTCAAACTATGTGTTTGTTGAGGGCAAGAAACTCACCAATCATCTGGTGGCTGTGAATCGCGATTCACAACTGGTGACACTCACATCCTTGCTCGACGAATTGGCTAACACTGAATACGTGCCTCAGGCTTTGTGCGTGGTGCCGCGACGGCTCAAACGCCGCCTGCAGTCGGTTTTTGACCGTAGCGACTCGATTGAGACTTTTGAGAGGGAGTTCGCTCACGCCTTTACCGGCACGCAAGTGCAGGGGTGTCGCGTTTTTGTGGCAGCCGCCGACTTTGAATCGGGCTATTTAGATATTTTGAACCATTAGTGTCCGGTAAAAAGCCCATTAAAATCCAAGTTGATGCGCAGTAAAGCTATAACTCGATTTTTTTGGGACTTATAGCTCACCAACCGCATCCCTATAGAACCCGATGTAAGTTCCGGTTTACAGAATTCCAATTATAGTCGCTCTCATTTTATTCGTGCGTATTCGTTTATAACTCAGATGTTTAGACGACATTCGGAAAATAAGCCACTTATATCCTTGTTGTCTTGATTATTCATTTTTGAGAGGATTTACGCAGAGGCTGTGAAAATGTTTTTTCAAAAAGCCGCCACTTCGTGGTCAAAAAGTCTTTCAGCATCATTGGGCGGCGTCTCAGCATAAATCAAGCAAGCTTGATATTCTGCATTCGACTTGCACCATTGGTCGGCTTACGCCGGTAGAGCTTAATGCGAATTTGGCGAATTAGACGAATATCACGAATTTATATTTTCGCCTAATTCGCAACATTCGTGTAATTAGCATTGATATAATTGGGTCGAGTGGTGCTGCCTAACGGCAC
Source organism: uncultured Bacteroidales bacterium (assembly GCA_946412245.1). GTDB lineage: Bacteria > Bacteroidota > Bacteroidia > Bacteroidales > Muribaculaceae > Sodaliphilus. Next base: position 2,616 of record CAMKGM010000040.1, on the reverse strand, counting down.
CGCACGCCACTTCGTGACTCGTGCTGCACCATCTCCCCGAGCACTTCGTGGTTACTGAGCGAAGCGAAGCTTTTCGTGGCTTTTTGTTCTTTTTGAGAGGATTTTTTCAGGATAACAAGGACATAAGTGGTTGATTTTTAAGACATAAGGACATAAGCAACAGAAGTTTATGTTTATGTCTAAACAATACGGCTGCAGCGAGACTTTACCCACTCGGCGAAGCAAAAGAAATCCGTTTTATTTGTGAGAATTTATCGTCAAACTCTTGCGCTCCAACCTTTTTTTCACTATATTTGTGGCAATTCGGGCAATCTTGCAACGTCAAGCCCTTACCCGATAACATAATTACGAAAGCGTTATGCTTATTCTTGTAGATTGAAAACGTAGGAAATTTTCATCTCATAGTACAAGAGAATAGCACAGCGGCTTCTGCGCTATAAGCGTGGACTGCTTCATTCTTCCTTTTTGTACTATCGGTTTTTCCTACGACCGTCAATCTACAAAGCGTGGCATGGCAGTTCGCGCTTTCTTTGTTTTGTCACATTATTATTCATTAATTTAAATATGTAACACAATGAAAACTTACCGATTCAAATCCCTATTGCTGGCGATGATGTTGAGCGCATTGTCGCTCAACACCATGGCCTACGACTTTATGGTCGACGGCATCGCTTATAACATAAACAGTGACGGCAAAACAGTGACTGTAACTTATACCTATTATAGTAGCTCAAATAATTATAGTGGACTAACTACGGCAAACATTCCGGCTACAGTTACCGATAGCGGCATCACTTACTCCGTCACATCTATTGACAACAAGGCGTTCTACTATTGCAGCGGCCTGAAGAGTGTGACCATCGGCAACTCCGTCACCTCCATCGGCAGCAATGCGTTCTCCGGTTGCAGCGGACTGACCAGATTGACATGGAATGCGGTGAATTGCTCTTCGAATGGTGATATGCCAAACGGCATCGAAACAGTGACGATAGGCAATCAGGTTCAGGTATTGCCCAATAACTTTGTCAGCGGTTCAAAGATTACTTCCGTCACTATCCCCAACTCTGTCACATCCATCGGCGACCATGCGTTCTACTTTTGCAGCGGCCTGACCAGCCTCACCATCGGCAACTCCGTGACTTCCATCGGCAGCAATGCGTTCTCCGGTTGCAGCGGACTGACCAGCGTCACTATCCCCAACTCCGTCACCTCCATCGGCAACTCTGCATTCTCCGGTTGCAGCGGCCTGACCAACATTACCATCCCCAACTCCGTCACCTCTATCGGCAACGAGGCGTTCTTCGGTTGCAGTGGCCTGACCAGTGTCACCATCGGTAACTCCGTGACTACCATCGGCGACCATGCTTTCGAGTATTGCAGCGGCCTGAAGAGACTGAATATTCCGGGGTCGGTAAGCGATATAGGTAACGGTGCATTCGCATTTTGCACAGGTTTAATGACGGTTAGGATTGCCAACTGTGCAAATTCCACAGTAGTTGGTGGTGAGGCTTTTTATCATTGCGAAGGCCTGACATCCGTGATTTTGCCGGCAAGTCTTTCTTCATTAGGAGCAAAAGCTTTTGAGGGTTGTACGGGCTTGACCGACGTGACCTGCATGCGACAACGTCCGGTGAACATCGATACCAGCGTGTTCAAAGATGTGCCGGTGAATGGCGGTTGTGACCTCCATGTGCCTCAAGGCAGCAAAATCCGGTATGAGGCTATGGCGGTGTGGCAAGACTTCTTGTTTATTTTCGAAGACGCCCAAGATTCCGAGCCATCGCCCACACCCACCAATGGCGATGTGAACGGCGACGGTAAGGTGAATGTAAGCGACGTGACCACGCTGGTGAACATGATTCTCGGTGTCAATTAAACTGTACACCCTGTAGGGTCGCCATCCATGGCGACCACATAGGCAAAACATCAAGGGGCTGGCGTTAGTGCCGGCCCCTTATCACGCTCGGGGAGATGGAGCAGCACGAGACACGAAGTGGCGTGCGGTGCCGTTTGGCAGCACTACTCGACCCAATTATATCAATACGAATTTTACGAATTGAGCGAATTACGCTAAAATAAAAATTCGTTAAACCTTTAGCTTCGACGGAGTGAGTAGCAAGAGTCGGCCGCTAGGCCGTTGTGCGGGAAACTGTATCAAAAGCAGAAATGACCTCGAAGAGGCCAAGCGGGTCGGAGGCCCGACTTTGTGCGAAAGACCATGCAAGCAACCTCGAAGAGGTGCGCAGCTTGGTCAGAGACAGCGACTTAGTGACGTGCCTCGAAGAGGAACTTCAACATCCTCAATGTCTCTTCTTATTTGATAATCCTCTCAAAAAGCACAAAAAGTTCCAAAAAGCCTGCTATCGCAGCAATTTTAAGTGCGGAGCACGTCCAAACAAATCAGATGAATCAGATGAATCTGTAGTTTTAATTTTTATCTCGCAGCACGTCCAAGCAAATCAAATTAATCCGTAGTTTATTCATCGTGTGTTATTGCCCTCGCGCAACCACACTCGTTCCACTATCTTTGCCGCACACCCACGCTCACACCGTCCTTCGGACCTCTATGGAGGGTGTTGCAAAATCATTGAAAAAGTCCTCGAAGAGGTAAAAAGG
>CAMKGM010000039.1 GCA_946412245.1 uncultured Bacteroidales bacterium | reverse complement strand
AACCGCTCACGCTCGGCAATCAGTGAGCAAGCTCACATTGCACTCGCTCACTCGCAGTTTTAGATAAAATGCTTACGCTCGGCAATCAGTGAGCAAGCTCACATTGCGCTCGCTCACTCGCAGTTTTTGATAAACCGCTCACGCTCGGCAATCAGTGAGCAAGCTCACATTGCACTCGCTCACTCGCGGTTTTCGCAAGGTGTCAAGTCGGAGACTTGGCGATGTGCGAAACACATTGTGGAGTGTACGCCGGAGGTGTACGCTCCACTGTGTGATAGCGACAGCCTCTATGTACGGCATGTCGTAGATATGCCGCAGTGGTAACGAACCGCGAAGCGCTCGAGAAAACTTCAAAGCAAGAGTCGGCCGCCAGGCCGGTGTGCGATTAGCGAACCTCCGTCAATTAGTCAAATTCGTGAAATTAGCATTTAAACCAGCCTCAAAACTTCTGTCCCTTATGTTCTTATGTCTTAAAAACCAGCCACTTATGTTCTTGTTGTCTTGAAAAACCAGCCAATCTGAGTTCTCTGAGTTCTCTGAGTTCTCCGAAAACTGACAGCTGACAACTGATTTCCCACTGTGCTATTGCAGGAATAGGCAGGCGTCGCCGTAGCTCAAGAAGCGGAAGTCGTGGGCCAGGGCATAGTCATAGAGTCCGCGCCAGTTGTCGTTGCCCACAAAGGCAGCCACAAGTAGCAACAGGGTGGACTGTGGCTGGTGGAAGTTGGTAATCATGCCGTTAATCAGGCGATAAGTGAATCCCGGCGCAATCATGAGTTGGGTGTTGCCCATCAAGGTGCTCAAGTGATGACGGTCCAGATAGTCCACTATGTTCTGCAACGCCTGTCGGGCACTGATCTGGCAAGGAGTGCTGTAAGGCATCCACTGAGTGACGGTAAGGTCGTCGGCGTCGGGATTCGATTCCAGAATCTGTCCCACATAGTAGAGACTCTCGAGGGTGCGCACGCTGGTGGTGCCCACTGCGATGATGGGTTGTGCGCTGGTCAGGGCCTGAATCAGTTCGGCAAGCAGACTGCGCTCCACGGCAATGAACTCGTAGTGCATCTCATGCTCGCCTATGTTTTCGCTCTTCACAGGCTGGAAGGTGCCGGCACCCACATGGAGGGTGAGTTCGCGGCGGGTGATGCCCCGGCTATCGCACTCGGCAAGCAGTTCATCGGTGAAATGCAGTCCGGCGGTGGGGGCCGCCACGCTGCCGTCAATGTGGCTATAGACCGTTTGGTAGTCAGTCAGGTCGCTCTCTTCAGTGCCGCGATTCAAATAGGGTGGGATGGGAATCTCGCCCAATGCGGTGAGCAGTGAGGCAAAGGTGACTTCGGGTGCGTCCCAAGAGAAGATGATTTCCCATGAATTGCCACGGCGTTCGCCCCGTGTTGCGCTCAAGGTCACCACGTTACCATCAATGGTCACGGTTTGTGTCAGTGCGCCCTCTTTCCATCGTTTGCTGTTGCCCACCAGGCACAGCCATGTGCAGGTGTCGGTGGTCTGGAAAATGAGTTGGTAGTCGTGAGGCGCAATGGGCTCGAGGCAGAAAATCTCGATGGTGGAACCGGTAGCCTTGCGGAACCGCAGGCGGGCGTTAATCACGCGTGTGTTGTTGTAGATGAGCAGTGAGTTTTCGGGCAGCAGTTGCGGAATATCGTAGAAGTGTTTTTCGCAGGTGTGCTGCTGGTCGAAAACAAGGAGTTTGCACTGCTCACGCTCAGCGAGCGGGTGCTTGGCGATGCGCTCGTCGGGCAAGGGGTAGTTATAGTCGCTGATGCGCAGATTGCGCACTTGTTCAATATCGGTCATTGCTGTGTGTTATAATAATATGGTGCAAAGTTACGCATTTCCTGGCTCAAAGTCATCATAAATGCCTTTTTTTCGGGTTATACCATGGCTCGATTGTCAAATAATTACTAATTTTGCACAACTAAGTTAGTAGTTGCTTATGATTAAATCGCTGCAGAGTCTTCGTGGAATCTTTGCCATCATCATCGTCATTTATCATTACTATTCGCGTTCTACGGCGGTGGTGAATGCAACTGCTTGTGGTGTGTCGTTCTTCTTCTTGATGAGTGGCTTTGCATTGAGTATGCATCATGAGGTGCGCACGCTCAAGGGCTTTGGTTATGGGAGATTCCTTCGCAACCGGTTTGCAAAGTTCTATCCGTTGCATCTTGTGCTCACGTTAGCGATGATTTATTTTTATGGAATCAATTGGAAGTTGTGGGCCAATGTGTTCCTGGTTCAGAGCTGGTACACTGAAATGGATGTGTGGTTCTCGTATAACGGCACGTCGTGGTTTGTAGCTTCGCTTGCATTCTGCTACCTGTTTTATGCCCTGTTCAGCTATTGGAGCCATCGATTGAAACCAGCTGTATCACTTGCCATTCTGGGAGGAATTATTGTGGCGATGACGACCTTCTATTTCTTTTTGCCATTGGATGTTGCCGTCTGGTTCTACTACGTGTTTCCTCCAGCCCGTCTTGTGCCATTTGGATTGGGAATAGTGCTTGCGCGCTTGTGTAAGGATGATGTCATGCGGGGTTCTGCCAGCAGATGGGGCTGGTTGGCACTGGTGATGCTTGTGGTTGTGGTGACGATTATCCTGTGGCCGCAAACCGAAGTGATTCCGCGGGTTTATTTCCTGTCGCTTGTGTGGTATGTTCCGCTGGCGGTCCTTATTGTTGCACTGTGTAAGGCCGAGCAGAAAGGTTCGCTGGTGACTCGGGTGTTGTCGTGGAAGCCCCTGGTGTGGCTGGGTGACATCAGTTTTGAGATATACATGTGGCAGGTGTTGGTGTCTCTCATTGTAGGCAAGTTGGCTGTGTTGGTGATTGGTCACCAGTTCGTGTCTGAGGTCTATATCGCAGTGATTCTGGTGCTTGTGATACCCGTTGCCTGGCTCACTCACCGTTACTTTACAACACCATTAGCCCGTTGTTTACGAGCCCGTTAGTTCCTTTTCTTTCAAAAGAGTGAATTTTTTTTCTGTTTTGTGCAACAAAACGGGATGTTTCTGCGTCTAAAGTACAGAACATTCAAAAACGGTGAGAGCCGTGATGGTTAAAAAGCATTTTAATTGTTGCTTTTTTGTCAAAAAAACAAAAACCGATTCATTTGCTCTCCTGATATTGAATGGTGATTGCAAAAATGTAAGTAAATTCGCATAACGAATAGACTAAACTTGAAAGTAAAAATGAAGAAGATTGTAATGTTCACATTGTGTTGCACCTTGGCCACCCTCATGGCACAGGCGCAGTTTCATGTGAAATGTCAGGTGAATGATGCCACAGGCGCCGGCGAGCCCTATGCCACGGTGCGCATCTTCAACGAGAGCGATACCAGCAAGGTTGTAATTACCGGTGTTACCGAAGATGATGGCAGCTTTGACCAAGTGCTGAGCAAGAACGGGCGCTATGTGCTCAAGGTGACAGCCGTGGGCAAGAAAGAGGCCCGTCGCGAGTTTAGCGTGTCACAGGCTAAGCCCAACGCTCTGCTGAGCGACATCGTGCTCGAGGAGGCCGCCAATGTGCTGGCAGGCGTTACCGTCACGGCTCAAAAACCGCTGGTGCGCACCGAGATAGACCGTATAGCCTATGACGTAGAGAGCGATGCCGACAGCCGCACCAATAATGTGCTTGAAATGCTTAAGAAAGTGCCCATGGTCACGGTCGATGGGCAGGACGAGATACGCGTCAAGGGGTCTACATCTTTCAAGGTGTATCGCAATGGTCATCCCGATCCGGCACTCAGTGGCCAGAATATGAAAGAGATTCTCAAGGCTGTGCCGGCAAGCATGATCAAGAAGATTGAGGTCATAACCGACCCGGGTGCCAAGTATGATGCCGAGGGGACCAGTGCCATTCTCAATATAGTGATGGCCAGTTTCGGTGGCGATGGTAGTGGCAATGCGCAGACGATGAACGGCGTGACCGGCACCGTGGGCGTGGGTGTGGACAACACCGGTAGCGTGAACGGCAATGCCAACATTACTTCACAGATAGGGAAAGTGGTTACCTCGCTCAACTATGGCTATCACGGCCGCAACCGTCATGGTGGCCACAACATCAGCGAGAGTGAGCACACCTATACCGAGAGTGGCAACACGCTCTATACCGACAACGATTCGCGTGCCAAGGTGAATGTGCACTATGGCGAACTCAGTGCCAGCTGGGAACCCGACACCATCAACCTGGTGTCGCTCTCGTTCGGCGGTTTCTACTATGATTACCGCGGCGATGGCATTACCAACACCCGCATGAACGACCGCGACGGCAACATCCTGTATAAGTATACCACGATAGGCCGTGCGCCCAAAGGCGATTTCTATGATTTGCACGGACGCCTTGACTATCAGCACCGGTTACGCAATCCCGGCGAGACGCTGACGCTCAGTTACATGCTCTTGACCAACCATAACGGTAACAAGACCATCAGTTCGTTCACTGATATGCTCAACTGCCCATTCCCCTACACGGGACAAGCTAATGATACCAAGGAGAACTTTTATGAGCACACTTTCCAGTTCGACTGGACACGCCCCTTTGCCAAATATCACCAAATTGAAACGGGTGTGAAATACATTAACCGCTTGAACAAGAGCGAGGCCACCTTTGATTACACAGGGACGCCCGAACTCAACAATACAACCCTGTTCAACCATCGCACTCATGTGGCGGCTGCCTACCTGAGTTACCGCTTCAGCAAAAATAATTGGACCACCCGCGCCGGCTTGCGCTATGAATATAGCCGACTCAATGCCGAGTTCCCCGATGGCAAGCAGAGCAATTATCACCGCAACCTGAACGACTGGGTGCCCGACCTGAGCGTGGAGTACAAGTTCGACTGGGCCCATAGCCTGAAACTCAACTACAGCACCACCATTCAGCGCCCGGGCATCAGCTTCCTGAATCCGGCTATTCAGGAGAGCCCCACGAGCCGCTCTTTCGGTAACCCGCACCTGAGCAGTTCGCGCAACCACTCCATTGCGCTCACCTATATGCAAATAGGCACGAAACTCACCTTTAGCGTCAGTCCCAGTATTTCGTTCAGCACGAACGAGATTACCGGCGTGCAATACACCGAGGGCGATGTGCTGGTTTCAACCTATGCCAACACGCTCAAGAGCCGCAGCCTGGGCATGAACGGATTTGTGCAGTGGACCATCAGTCCCACCACCAGTTTCACCTTTAATGGGAATGTGGGGCACTCCACCTACGAGAGTCGTGAGCTCGACCTTAAGAATAAGCGCTGGAACTCGTTCTTCTATGCGCAGGTCAACCAACAACTGCCCTGGAAATTGCGCCTGAGCGTGAGCGGCGGCGAGTGGAGTGGCGGCATCAACGGATTGTATGGCTACAACGGTGGCAGTTGGTTCTACAACCTGGGCTTGCAGCGCTCGTTCTTGAAGGAAGACCGGCTCACCGTTCGCCTCAGTGCCGACAACTTCTTGAATTCAAGCAAGTTCAGTGCATTCAAGTCGCACACGCATCAGGGCGACTATACCGGAGTGAGCACCAACAAGTGGCTGTCTCGTGGATTCCGCATCAGCGTGAGCTACCGCTTCGGTTCACTCAAGGCTCAGGTGAAGAAGGCCGATAAGACTATTGAGAACAACGACGTGGTGGGCGGCTCGAGCCAGGGTGGCCAAGGTGGCCAGCAAGGCGGTGGCGGACAGTCGCAAGGCATGGGCAACTAATAAGCCTCAAAAAACCAGATTGGTATCAACCTGATTAGGTCAAACATATAAACAAGCAGTGGCGTATCGAAATCTTCGGTGCGCCATTTGTTGTTTCTTATAGTTGGTTTATTTTTTGCCCCAGGGGCACTGCTTCACCTTGCCCATGAGGTCCACAATCTTGTGGCGGCGCTTAATCATGTAACCCGTGGGATGCGCCGAGTCAAATTTGATGGGATTAGGTAGCGACGCAGCTATCAGGGCGCACTCGTTCTTGGTGAGCCGTGAGGCGTCTTTGTTGAAGTTGATGCGGGCCGCGGCCTGCACGCCATAGATGCCGTCGCCCATCTCTATGGAGTTGAGGTACACCTCCATGATGCGTTTCTTGCCCCAGATGTGCTCTATCAAGAAGGTGAAATAGGCCTCCAGTCCCTTGCGCACCCAGCTATGCCCTTGCCACAGGAACACATTCTTGGCGGTCTGTTGCGAGATGGTGCTGGCACCGCGTTCACGGCCGCCGCGCAGCGCTTCAAGACGAGCCAAGTAGATTTGCTCAAAGTCGAAGCCATGGTGCTGCTCAAACAGGTTGTCCTCGCTGGCTATCACCGCCTGTGGCATGTGGCGCGTCATGCTGTCGAGCGGCACCCACTCGTGGTTGATGGCGGTGTTCTTGCCGGTGAACAGGTTGCCCGCGCTCTTCATAACCATGAGCGGTGTGTAATACACCGGCATCCACTTGAGCACAACCACGGCCGTGATGCTCGACACAAAGAAGAATATCAGGGCATAACCTATCCAACGCAATATTTTCTTGAAGATGTTCACAATAATATCGTCTTTGAATAATTGTTGCAAAGTTAGAGAAAAAACACTGATTGGCTGTGCTGAACCTCGAAAAAATGGGTTGAAAAACATTTTTTGGGGGGAGAAGTGCAAGTTATTCAACAGAAATTTGTATGTTTGTAGTTTAAAAACAAGCGCAAGAACCATGGCAGAAACAATAAAGATGACTCAGCAAGACGAGGAATTGATGATTAGCAAAGCCTACGAGAACTTGCTAAACGGCTACTTGTCAAGCAATCACCGCAAGAAGGTGGAGATTATTGACAAGGCTTTCCGTTTTGCGCGTGATGCCCATCAGGGCATCCGCCGACGCTCCGGAGAGCCTTACATTATGCATCCCATCGCCGTGGCCACCATAGTGAGTCAGGAAATAGGCCTCGGGTCAACCTCTATCAGTGCTGCGTTGTTGCACGACGTGGTTGAAGACACCGACTATACCGTTGAGGACATTGAAGCGCAGTTCGGCAGCAAGATTGCGCACATCGTTGAAGGACTGACCAAAATTTCAGGCGGTATCTTCGGGTCACACGCCTCGGCACAGGCCGAGAACTTCCGCAAACTGTTGCTCACCATGAGCGACGACGTGCGCGTGATGCTCATCAAGATGGCCGACCGTCTGCACAATATGCGCACGCTTGACTCCATGCCGCCCAACAAGCAGTATAAGATTGCCGGCGAGACGCTCTACATCTACGCTCCGCTGGCGCACCGCTTGGGCCTGTTTGCCATCAAGACCGAGCTTGAAGACCTCAGTTTCCGCTACGAGCACCCCGATGCCTACAAGAACATCAGCGACCTGATTAAGAACAATGAGGCGCACAATAAGGAAGTGTTTGAGCAATTCTCCGCGCCCATTTGCAAGCGGCTCGATGCCATGGGCCTCAAATATGAGTTCAAGGCTCGCACCAAGTCGTGCTTCTCGATATGGAAGAAGATGGAAACCAAGCGCATCCCCTTTGAGGAGGTCTACGACTACTATGCCGCGCGCATCGTCTTTGAGTGCGACCGGGAGAGCGAGGAGAAGAAGCTCTGCTGGAACATCTATAGCGAAATCACCGACCTATACCGTTTGCACCCCGACCGCACCCGCGACTGGGTGAGCTCCCCAAAAGCTAATGGCTACCAAGCCCTGCACCTGACGGTGATGGGGCCCGTGGGTGCTTGGGTGGAAGTGCAAATCCGTAGCCGACGCATGGACGACATTGCCGAGCGAGGTTTTGCGGCACACTGGAAATACAAGATAGGCGAAGGCGAGGAGGAGAATGAACTCCAAGTGTGGTTGCGCACCATTGAGGACATTCTCAAGAATCCCGAGCCTAATGCGCTCGACTTCTTGGACACCATCAAGCTCAACCTGTTCGCCAGCGAGATATTTGTCTTTACCCCCAAGGGCGAACTCATCACGCTGCCCAAGGATGCGTCGGTGCTCGACCTGGCATTCACGCTCCACACCGAGATTGGAATGCATTGCATCGCCGGCAAAATTAACCACAAACTGGTGCCCCTGTCGCACAAACTCTCAAGCGGCGATCAGGTGGAGGTGCTCACCAGCAACTCGCAGCAGCCTCAGGCCGAGTGGGAGAACTATCTTGTTACCGCCAAGGGCAAGACGCGATTGCGTGCCGCCTTGCGACAGGACCGTCGCGCCACCATTGACCGTGGCGAGAAATTGCTCGTTGACTTCTTGCAGAAAAACGGGCTGGAACTCAACAACACCACCCTCACGCGACTCATTACCACCGAGCGCGCGCAGAACAAGGAGGAACTCTTCATGATGGTGGGCAACAACGAGATAGCCCTCTCAGGGCAGATGCTCAAGAACCTGCGCCAGCCCAAGAGCTTCATCAACAAAATCCTCAACCCCTTCGGCGGCAAGTCAAAGGACGATGTCGTGCCGCAAGTGCAGACTCCCACCGAAAAGATTGACCGCACCAAGACCTATGAGCTGGCCGAAGTGAACGGTGTGCCCAACTATATCCTCGCTCCTTGCTGCCATCCCATTGCCGGCGACGACGTGGTGGGCTTTGTTACCGAAAAGAACCAAGTGGAGGTGCACAAGATGGATTGTCCCACCGCCATGAAACTCAAGAGTAGTTTCGGCGGACGCATCGTGCCCACCAAGTGGGCCACCATGCGGCAAAAGTTCTTGGCTTCCATCAGGATCGAAGGAATTGACCGCTTGGGTATCTTGCAAGAAATTATCTACTTGATATCGACCAACTTGGCTATCAATATCAGAAAACTCAACATTGGAGCCGAGGCGGGTGTGTTTCATTGTGAACTCGACGTGTTTATTACCGACACCGATGTTGTCACCAAACTTTGCAAGCGCCTCAAGAAGGTGAAAGGAGTGAACTCGGCTGTTCGCATCAGTTGACAAATTGAGATTTGATATGAAAAAAGAAATGAAAAAGGGACTTTTATATGTTGTGCTCATTGCCGTGGCAGGACTGATTATCACCTTCTTCCTGCCGGGCAAGAACTACAACGCGCTCATCTATGAGCAGGGCAAGCCGTGGACACATCCCATTCTCACGGCCCCATTCGACATTCCCATTGAGTATGACTCAATCACAGCCCGTCACATCACCGATAGCATTGACCGCAACACAGCGCGCATCTACAAGCGCGACAATGCAGTCACTAACAAACAACTGTCACTGCTCTCGCAGGCTTTTCAGGAACACAGCGAGATTCTCACGGCGGTGCAACGGGTCATCGTCAACGAGGTCAACTCGCTGTATAGCGACGGCATTATCGACAGCGAGACCCAGAGCGCGATTAGCAATGGCGAGATTAAGGAAGTGCGCATCATGAACAACAACATCGCCGAGGTGGTTGATCCACAATCTCTTGTCTCTATCAAGCAGGCTTATAACCGGATTGACTCCACGCTCGCGCACTCGGTCTACAAGAATGCCATGAACAAGGTGGGTATCTACAACTTCTTGGAGCCCAACTTGGTTTATGACTCCATTGAGACCAACAAACTCCTTGAAGACGCTTATCGCAAAGCACTCGCGCCACAAGGCATCGTGCAGACCGGTGAGGGTATCATTGACCACGGCGACATCGTCACTCCGCAAAAGTATGCCATTCTGCAGACCTATGAGCGCATGATGGCCGAGAAGGAGATGAAAGCCGGAGGCATCAACCTGTCAATAATAGGGCAAGTGGTGTTTGTGGGCGTGATGATGCTTGTGCTGTACTTCTTCATGAAACTCATTCGCCCGCGCACCTACCAGGTTACACGAAAAATGGTGTTTATCATCTCGTTCATCACCGTGTTTATCGTCATCGTGGAGCTGATTGTGGGCTTCCGTTACATACTCATCTATGCGGTGCCATTTGCGCTCGTGCCCATCGTGATGACTACGTTCTTGGACTCGCGCACCGCTTTCTATATCCACATGATTGTGGTGCTGCTATGCTCGCTGGTGGCCAAGGATCAGGCCGAGTTCATCATCATGCAGTTTGTGGCGGGCAACATCGCCATTGTGGCCATTAGGGAGATGTCGCGCCGGTCGCAGCTCTTTGCGTGCGCGCTGTTCATCTTCGTGGCCTATTGCTTGCTCTACACCGCCATGGTGCTCATTCGTAGCGGCAATCTCGACACCGTGGGGTGGCACGAGTATGCCATGTTTGCGTTCAACTGCGTGGTGCTTGCTGTGGCCTATGTTGTTATCTTTGTCATTGAAAAAATCTTTGGCTTTACCTCAACCGTCACACTGGTCGAGCTCTCCGACATCAACTCGCCTGAATTGCGCATGCTCTCCGAGGCTTGCCCGGGAACCTTCCAGCACTCGCTGCAGGTGGCGAATCTGGCGCAGGAGGCGGCACGCAAAATCAGTGCCAACTCGCAACTCGCCCGTGCCGGTGCCCTCTATCACGACATTGGAAAAATCAACAATCCCGCCTTCTTCACCGAGAACCAGATTGGCGTTAATCCGCACGATTCTCTCACCTACACGCAGAGCGCGCGCATCGTCATCAATCATGTGACCGATGGCATCAAGCGCGCCGAGAAAGCCAAGTTGCCGCAGGTCATCCGCGACTTCATCGCGCAGCATCACGGCAAGGGCAAGGCCCGATACTTCTACGCTCTGGCTTGCAAGGCCAATGGCAACGAACCCGTTGACCCGGCTCCATTCACATACCCCGGCCCCAATCCGCAGACCAAGGAGGCCGCCATCATGATGATGGCCGACGCTTGCGAGGCTGCCACCCGTAGTCTCAAGGACCCCGACGAAAAGTCGATTGCGGCCATCGTCGAGAAGGTTATCAACTCACAGATTGTTGAGGGTCTGCTCAGCGAGGCGCCCATCAGTTTCAAGGATGTGGGCATCATTAAGCGCACTTTCATTGAGCGACTGCGCACCTTCTATCACCTGCGCATTGCCTATCCCGACGAGGTGCTTCAACAACCACCCACGGCACAAGTTCCGGGTGATAGTGGCGACGATGATTAATCACCACTATAAATAGGCCTTTTTGCAAAATAATCTTAACAGATACAATAAAAACAACTCTTTAGAGTTATATAGACCGAATGACATTATACTACATACTGTTTGTCGTGGGCATCATAGCCATGGTGCTGGCACTTGTGTTGCTCTTCTGGCCACGGTTCTCGGCAGTTCTGCCCGCCTATGTGGGCATGCTGTGCCTGCATTTGAGCACATTCATCTATCTGCGCAACTTTGCCCTCATTTTTTGGGCTGTTGCCACTGTCATCGTGCTCATGATCAAGCATCTGTCGCCGCCGGGCGAGCCTGATGGCAACAAGGCCAGTAACCTCTACGTTGGCCTGTCGACCGTTGCCGGTGCCATGCTGGGCATCGTCATCAACCCGAGCCTCATTGTGCTGGGTGCCATCATCGGCTCACTTATTGGGGTGATGGCCTATAGCCGCACGCCCCGAGGCAAGTGGATTAATCCACCCTCGTCAGCATTTTTCCAGTATGTGGGTACCAAGTGCCTTCCGGCCGTTGTCACCGTTTCAATTATCGGCATCACGGTCGAGGGCTTTATTTACTACTAACGCAAGATTAACTATGACAAAGACAAAAAGACATATTACTCATTTATTTCTCGTGGTAGTCGCGTTCATGGCTGCGCTGAACATTTGTGCGCAGAACAAGTTTGAGGTGCGGCCCGTTGACTTCGACAAGATTAAGCAAATCACACTCGACCCCAAGGCTCGCTTCTACTATCCCAACCTCATTAAGTCGTTCAAGAGCAATGACACAATCATGAGTTTCGAGGCCTACCGCGACCTCTATTACGGCTACATCTTCCAGGAAGACTATAATCCCTATCGCCAGAGCGAGTATGGCAACAAGGTGGAGCAACTCTACTACAAGCAGCCCCACTCGCGTGCCGAGTGCGACAGCATTGAGAAATATGCCGAACTGTCGCTTGACGACAATATCTTCGACCTTGATCAGATGCAATTCTACATCTATGTGCTCAAGGAAAAGAAGAAATATGCCCGCGCCGACGTGCGTCAGTATCGTTTGGAGCACTTGATTGCCGCCATTATGTCGTCGGGCAAAGGCACCAAGGAGAGCCCGTGGGTGGTCATTTGTCCGCAACACGAGTACAATATTGTCAATTTCTTGGGCTATGTCGCTGTTGACCACACCGAGATGGGCAACGGCATTGACTACATCTCAGTGAAGAAGAAAGAGGGCAGCAAGACCGAGGGTTTCTACTTCGACATCTCGCGCATGATGCAAGTCGCTGACCGACTCTTCCCCGAGTAGTTATCAGCTATCAGCTATCAGTTATCAGTCATCAGTTATCAGTTATCAGAGAACTCGGAGGTCTCAGAGAACTCAGAGAACTCAGATTGGCTGTTTTTTGACTACATTTAGTCGCCTAATGACCGATTTGGGTTTAAGGGAAGAGGGGTGTGAGTCCGGTAGCGTCGCAAATAAAGTTGAGTAGGCTTATTTCTTCGTCGCTGTCGATACCGTCGGCATCAATAACCTCAACGAGTAGTTGCGCGATTAATCGCTTTTGATCGTCGGTCATGTTCTTGACGATGTAGAGTGCGTAGATAGGGTCAAGTGCTTTGCCGGTGACAAAGTCATCGGAGGTGATTCCGAACCTGGTGTTGATGTGGTTGGTCTGAATCAGTTCTTCAAAAACGACCTCATGGTCGGCATTCACCATCTCTATGAGGAGGCTCACCAGGGCGGTCCGCTCGTTTTTGTTAAACATGTTTTGCTCGTTCATAGTTTTTCGTGTTTCTGTTAGCAAAAATAGTGATTATTGATGAAATAAAAGTCATGAAAGGTCGAAAAAACGATTTCATGCATGAAAAATGTGAGGGAAAAGAATGATTGTCCGAGATTTTTTTTATATTTGTGGTTCAGTAACTGTGAGAACTCAAGCGCCTTATGGGCAATCTGTAGAAATCAAAAAGAATCAACTATATGAAACAGTTTAAAATTATAGCAGTGATGATGATGACGGCAATTATGGCATTTGGCCAAGGTCGCCCGGCCGTGGAGTATTACAAAATCAATGGAATGCAGCTGGAAGGCATGAAAGGCCGGTTGGCATTGACCAAAGAATCGTTGCCCAGACTCATGCAGGGTGTGGTGTGCTATCCCTACTTCGACAGGGGCGAGGTGAGGCTCGAGGCTAAAGTGCTGGATAATAACCCCAACTATGTGATGGTCTTGCTCAAGGTTGAGTACCTGAACACCAAACGAGCTATGGAACGCTATGTGGCTACCTATGAGCACGATGAAGGCATCATCGATGCAGTTTTGGCGGTGGTCGAGGGCGATGTTTCTTGCCTGAGTGCGCCCTTTAAGTACTCGAACTGTGACTATCGGATTTGGGACCGCTATGCTACAGTAGAACGCACCGACACCGGTTTTGTGGTTAAACGGAAATTCTATGGTGAGATAACCTACCCCCACAGTTATAAGATGAAGGAAACGGGCATTTGGACTCTGCCGTATAAGGTTGATGATAACGGGAAAATGACAATGATGAAGTCGGATTGGCTTTCAGAGAAAATTACGGAGCCCATACTCGATGGGCCCGACATGAAAGCCCGGGTGACTCGGTTGGTGGACGATAAATGCGAAACCATTCTTACCGACTTTGCAGTGTTTGTCAAGCTTTACTGCACGCCGCTGAGCGTGAACAACACTCCTCAGGCCGTAGATAATGCCTATGGTGTGGTGAATGCAATGCTCGTCGGTCAGGCTGATGATAGTAAGAAAGAGACATTTGAAAACTTGAAAGATTTCACCACGCTGTGGCAAGAGCGACTCATGTACCGCAACCCCCAGCAGTGGGCCGAGTGGCTCTATGAGAACCGCAAGGTAACTTACTGCCTTACGGGATTGAGCAATATCATGGTTCAGGATCCCGACTTTCATTCGTGGTTGAAGACTCAGGTAAGTTCTGTTAAGGACAAAATGGTTCGCAAGTGGTGGGACAATTATTTGAAGTCATTCTTTTTCATTTCTTAACGAAAGTATTAAAGGTTATATAATAAAATGGAAACAAAAGTATTATTAAAATATTTGATTGTCAACATATTGAGCGTGAGTTCTTTATATGCTTTCTCACAACAAAAAGACTTTAGTGTGGTGGGACAATTCTCTATGCTAGATAATATAAGCAGTAAAGATTATGCAGAACGATTCAGCATAGTTTTTTATGATAATCATAGATTTCAATATTCTCCCATTAGTGCATTGTATGGAATCGTAAATGTTTATGGAGATTGGACCATGTCGGGTGATACGGTCATTTTAAATACGCCGGTAAATGAATTAGAAATGGACTGTATGGTTTATCTTGATTATCCTATGGATTTCAATACTTTTAAAGTTTTGGAGCGTGTTAAAGGGTCTCCTTATTGTTTCCGCAATAGCGATTCAACTCAGAATTACTTTTTTAAGACTGCTGATAATGATACAATTATTAAAAAGACTGATGAAGAAGGCTTGATAATACTTCCAAAAAACAAGATTATAGAAAAAATATGGGTAGAGAATTTAAATCTTTGCTCAAACGAGGTACTTATGCCTACAGACAACAATTTGAATTTTTTCGTATTGAAGTATTCTCCTATCAGACAATTTCGTAATGAAGAATGGATACTAAAAGATGAGAATACATTAATTCCTTTTGAACGCAAAAGCAATAGATTAGCAAGTTATGTTTTAAAAAGAGACATGGAATGGGATAGAATGACCCCTTATAAAGAAACTCAAAGTTATCCATCTCAAATTAGTAAATGCGGTTTATTAAATAACAATTAGTTAATTGAATGATTGTTAGGTGTCTTGAATATTTCAAGAAAATAATAAAATAATTTGTGCCCAAGTTGAGTGTTTTTTTCTCGCGAAAAGGGGTGCTTATCAACTACGAAAAACCGGCTTGAATGCCGGTTTTTTGTTGCTGCTGGATGGTATTGAGGAGGGTAATAGGAGTAAAAGAGTGTGGATAGGCAAAATGTTTGGAGTCCCTTTTTGTATTGTATTATAAAATAATCAGTAGAGATTATAGTGATTTCAAGAATTATAATTAAATTTGCTAGTTAAAAGCGATAACTGATATTAATATGGAATTCAGAACCGCCATAAGAATCCCTGAGAATCAGGGCCTCATGCATCATGGCGACGTGATGATGCTACTGGGGTCGTGCTTCACCGAGAACATAGGTGCCAAGTTGCGCGGAGCGATGATGAACGTGGAAATCAACCCCTTTGGTACTATCTACAATCCGCTGAGCATGGCCGATTGTGTGCGTCGTCTTGTTGATGCCATTCCCGAGCGCGGTATGGACTTGTTTCAAGGCGGTGGCGTGTGGAACAGTTTCAATTTCCACTCTCGCTACTCGCTGGCCGACAAGGATGCCACGCTTGAGCGCATGAATGAGCGCATCGCTCTGGGGCATGAGCACTTGCAGCGCAGTAATACACTGGTGATAACGCTGGGCACAGCCATCGTTTACCGACTTGTTGCCACCGGCGAGGTGGTGAACAACTGCCACAAGGTGCCGCAGCACAAGTTCACTCGCGAAATGGCCGGCGTTGACGAAATAGTGCGTGTCATGAGCGAGATGGTGGAGCGGTTGCACGCGTTCAACCCCGGTTTGTTCATCCTGTTCACGGTGAGTCCCATTCGTCACATTGCCGACGGTTTGGAAATGAACTCGCTGAGCAAGGCCGTGCTGCGCGTGGCGGTTGACAAGGTCATCAAGCAATATCCGGAGTTCACCGGTTATTTCCCGTCGTATGAAATTGTGATGGACGACCTGCGCGACTACCGGTTCTATGCGCCCGATATGGTACACCCCAGCGATGTGGCCGTTGAATACATTTGGCAAGCATTCCGCGCCACCTACTTCGACGACCCGTCGATACAGGCCATAGCACGCTGCGAGCGCGTGATGAAACGGCTGCAACACCGCCCCATGAGCGTCAACCGCGATGTGGTGTCGCGCTTCCACGACGACACGATAGCCGTGGTGCGGAATTTGGTGAACGAATATCCATATATCGCTGAAGTGAAAGAGATTAAAAACATGTTGTCCTGACCTATGAAGTATTCAATAAAAGAAATAGCCCAAATAC
This sequence comes from uncultured Bacteroidales bacterium, assembly GCA_946412245.1. Lineage (GTDB taxonomy): Bacteria > Bacteroidota > Bacteroidia > Bacteroidales > Muribaculaceae > Sodaliphilus. Next base: position 14,205 of record CAMKGM010000039.1, on the reverse strand, counting down.
TGAATGTGAGCGCAAGCCGGTTGAACGACAAGAAGGCCGAGGTGAGCCTGCTGCTCACCGACTCCCGTTCGCTGGGCGACCCGGAACAGACCCTGTTCTTCGCGCTCAAGACTCAGAATAACGACGGCCACAAGTTTGTGCTTCCGCTCTATGCGCAGGGGGTGAGAAACTTTGTGGTGGAAAGCGACGAGGGACTGGGGCATCTGCGCGATGCCAATGTGCTGCTGGTTGACAACAGCCTTGAGGCCTTGCAGAACATAGCGATGTATCACCGTCGCCGTTTCCAGATACCCGTGATAGGAATGACCGGCAGTCGCGGCAAGACCACAGTGAAGGAGTGGCTCTATCAGTTGCTCAAGGATGACTATCAAATCATGCGCTCCCCGCGCAGTTATAACTCGCAGATAGGCGTTCCGCTCTCGCTGTGGGACATTGACGAGAGCACCACGCTGGCCATCATCGAGGCGGGCATCTCCACCACCGGCGAGATGGCTAACCTGCAAGCGATGATACGCCCCACGATAGGTGTAATTACCAACATAGGCAGTGAACACAACGAGGGATTCTCGTCAATGCGTCAAAAGGCGCAGGAAAAGGCGAAAATCCTGTATAATTGCGAGTGCATTGTGTATTGTGCCGACGACCCGCTGGTGACGCAGGCCATCCAGCCGCTACTCGATGTTGAGGTGGCGCAGGAAATGGCATGGTCGCAGCACTCGGCCGCTCACGAACTCTATGTGAGCAACATTACCCGTCACGACGATTGCAGTCATATTGATTACGTCCATCAAGGCGAGCAACACAGCATAGAGGTGCCCTTCACGGGCTATCGAGACTTGGAGAATGTGATTACCTGTCTTGCCATCTTGCTTTATCTTGAGGTGGAGCCGGCTGTCATTGCCGAGCGCATGGCGCGTCTGCAACCCGTGGGCACGCGCATCAATGTGATAGAGGGCGTGAACAACTGCACCGTGATAGCCGACGGGTATCCCAGCGACTACAACTCGCTGACACCGGCGGTTGACTTCATGGCACGACGGTCGGTGCACCAGTCACGCACCGTGATATTGAGCGACCTGTCGCATGAGACCTTTACGACCGATGAACTCTACATCAGAGTGAGCGAGTGGCTTCGCAGCAAGCACATTGACAGGTTTGTGGGCATCGGCGAGGAGATGGTGGCCATGCAGCGCTATTTCACCGGCATGGATGCACGTTTCTTTGTGAGCACCGAGGCATTTTTAGAATCGATGTCGCAAGGCGACTTTGAGGACGAGACCATCCTGGTGAAAGGTTCTCCGTCGTTCCACTTCGAACAGATACTTGATATGCTCGAGGCCAAGAAGCACATGACCGTGGAGGAGGTGGACCTCAATGCGCTGGCTCACAACTTCAAGTTTTTCAAGTCACTGATGAAACCGGTGACCAAGACCGTGGGCATGGTCAAGGCCTCGGGCTACGGCACAGGGTCGTACGAGATAGCCAAGACGTTGCAGGACCGCGGTGCCGACTATCTGGCTGTCGCTGTCCAGGACGAGGGCGTGGACCTGCGCAAGGCGGGCATCACGATGCCCATCATTGTGCTCAACCCGTCGGTGGTGAACTATAAGTCAATGTTCACCTTCAGACTGGAGCCTGAGATATATGGCATTGAAGAGTGCCGCGAACTCATCAAGGAGGGGCTCAAATATGGCGCCAAGAATCACCCGGTGCACATCAAGATTGACAGTGGAATGCACCGGCTGGGATTTGTCAAGGAGCAATTGCCGGAATTGGTAACATTGCTTCAAGGCCAGACGGTCATCAAGCCTGCGTCGGTGTTCACACATTTGTGTGTGGCCGATGTGCCCGAGGAGGATGCCTACACGCATGAGCAGTGCCGTTACTTCAATGATTGCGCCGACGAACTGCAGTCGAATTTAGACCATAAGTTGCTGCGTCATGTGCTCAACACGAGCGGCATTGTGCGTTTCCCCGAGTATCAGTACGACATGGTGCGCATTGGCATCGGGCTGTATGGCATCAAGACCATCTTTGACGGTAGCGAGGATGCCCTTCAGCCGGTGGCTACGCTGCGTTCGGTGGTCATCTCCATTAAAGAGTGGCCCGCCGGCACTACCATAGGCTATGGCCGCAAGGGAGTGCTTGCCCGCGATTCCCGCATTGCGACCGTGGGCATTGGCTATGGCGACGGCCTGGATCGCCACTATGGCAACGGCAACATCAAGATGTGGGTGAACGGAGCGTTATGCCCCACGGTGGGCAACGTGTGCATGGACGCGGTGATGATAGATGTGACCGATGCACCATGTGCCGTGGGCGATATCGTGGAGATTTTCGGCGAACATGTTCCCATCGAGTTGCTGAGCGATGTGCGCGACACCATCCCCTATGAGGTGCTCACCAGCATTTCGCCTCGTGTGAAACGGGTGTATTACAGAGAATAAAGATTGACAACTATGTATAAAAGTTTTTTAACGATAATAGCGATTCTTGCTGCACTGACGCAGGCCCGTGCCGATGTGTTCTATAGCGGAGGCCTCTGCTATCAGACGCTTGACGATGCCCCGTCGCCTCAAGTGGAGGTTGCGCCCGTGTGGGGAATGGATGTGCCCGACTATGAGGGCGTGTACATCGTTCCCGAGCGTGTGTACTACGATGGGGAGAACTATGATGTGGTGGCCATTGGCGACAGTGCCTTTTGGCTGAGCCGTGCCACACAGGTACAATTGCCCAACACGGTGAGGCGCATAGGCGTTGCGGCATTTGCGCTTGCCGAGGAACTCACCGACATTACCTTTCCCTTGCATCTGCAAGAACTTCCTGCCTACGCGCTGGCAGGCACTGCGGTGACCGATGTGGCGCTACCCGAGGGCTTGGAACGTGTTGGCGAGGGTGCCTTTGATTGGTGCACCCAACTGCACACGGTGATACTACCCTCAACGCTTCAGGAAGTAGATGCCGGTGCCTTCGACGGCTGCTTCAATCTCTACGAAGTGTATTGCGCGGCTTCCGTACCGCCCCTTGTGACGGGCGGCGAAAGCCTGAGCGGCATTTGGAACGTGGACTTGGTGGTCCCTGACGACGATGCCCTGGCGCTGTATGAGGGCGATGACGCGTGGGGCGAGCCCGACTCGTTTGTCTTGTATCCTAATGAGGATATCTCGCCCGACTTTATGCTCGAGAGCGAGGACTTTGACAATAATCGCGTGAGGTTGAACCTGGGAAATCATGTGGCCTATAAGATTTATGACGGCTTCGGTGATTTGCTGGCGGTGACTGCTGCCGCCGGCTACTATATAGACCAACCCGCCCTGCGTTCCGACTATGAGATTGTGCCCACCGTGCTCATGGGCAGCGATGCCGAGTCGCATCGGTTCACGGCACAAAACACGCAGCGGACACCGGTTCATGACCCGATGGAACGCTGGACCGACCCCATGGTGTATGCCTATAATGGCATCATCTATATCAAGGGCGACAATTACGGAACGTGGACCGAGGTGTATGACATCTACGGCATGCTCTATTATCAGCGACCCACAGTGAAGGGTGAAATCCCTGACCTGCCGAGGAATCGCGTGTACATTGTGCGAGTGGGTAACTATGTGAAAAAAGTGTTCTTATGATAACAGCCGACGACGAGAAATACATGCGACAAGCACTTGATGAGGCTCACAAGGCGCTGGAACGCGACGAGGTGCCCATTGGGGCGGTCATCGTGAGCCGCGGCCGCATCATTGCTCGCGGGCATAACCTGACGCAGACGCTCACCGATGTTACGGCGCATGCCGAGATGCAGGCCATCACTGCGGCTGCATCGTATTTGGGCGGCAAGTATCTGCCCGACTGCACGCTCTACGTCACTGTGGAGCCGTGCCTGATGTGCGCCGGAGCGCTGGGTTGGAGCCAGATGGCGAGGGTGGTGTATGGCTGCGACGACCCCAAGCGCGGCTATCACACCTATTGCGAGAAACCCTTTCACAAGAAGACTGTGGTTGAGGGTGGGGCGCTGGCCGAGGAATGCGCCACGCTCATGACAGAATTTTTTAAGACGAAACGAAAATAAAACAAGACAAAACTATGCATAATTTTATGAACGCTAACTTGAAGAAACTGGTCCTGGTCCTTGCCTTGATGCTTGCTTGCTCGTGGACTCTGCAGGCGCAGGACGATGTGCTGACCTCGGTGGCCGAAGATGTGGTTCAGACCGATACGGTGAAGGTGATGAGTGCCAAGATGGGCCGCAACATCAAGAATGTGGTGGTCGTGCCCGAACAATACCTTATGGGTGACCAAGACCGCCGTTACCCCGTTCTCTACCTGCTGCATGGTGCCGACGGTTGCTACAGCGACTGGTCAAAGAAGGCCAATCTGGAGGAACTCGCCACCAAACACGGCATTATCATTGTGTGTCCCGATGGGCAGGACAGTTGGTACTTTGACTCGCCCATTGACCCCAAGATGCAGTTTGAAACCTATGTATCGAAGGAGTTGGTGGCTTATGTTGACGAACACTACCGCACCATCGCCAATTCGCTGATGCGCGCTGTTACGGGCCTGAGCATGGGCGGTCATGGCGGACTGTGGCTGGGGTTCAGGCATCCTGACGTGTTCCATTCTTGTGGTAGCATGAGCGGCGGCGTGGATATCACCAAGTTTCCGAATCGTTGGAAACTCGACCGCCGGTTGGGTAAGTATGAAACCAACAAGAAGCGCTGGGCCGACCATGCCGTCATCAACTTGGTGCCCACGCTCAAACCGGGCCAGAATATCATCATCGACGATGGTTACAGCGACTTCTTCTATCAAGTGAACCTTAACTTGCATCAGGCACTGCTCACGCAGAAGATTCCGCATGACTTCATCATCAGGCCGGGCAAACACTCGTGGAACTACTGGGTCAACTCGCTCGACTATCAGATGCTGTTTTTTGAAAAAGCGTTTCAAAAAGGATATAAGGAATTGAAACCATGAAACAAAGCCTGTTGATATCAATGATGCTCGTGGCGCTGCTCGTGGCAGGTTGCCGCAAGCAGGTGGGTAGCGAGGTGCCGGCAAGTGCTTCGGCCGCAGTGAGTGAATCACAAACTGAGAGTGTTAATAACGATAGCCTTGTGCGAGTAACTCGGCAGCAAGACACTATTAAGGTGATGAGCACCAAAATGGGGCGCACGATCACCAACATGGTGTTTGTGCCCGAACAGTACCTGAAGGGTAGGGAAGAGCGTTACCCGGTTCTATACTTGCTGCACGGAGCCGACGACAACTATGCGGCATGGTCCAATCATGTTGACTTGAAACAAAAAGCCACGCAATATGGCATGATTATCGTGTGCCCCGACGGGCAGGACAGTTGGTACTTCGATTCGCCCATCGACCCCAAGATGCAGTTCGAGACCTATGTGTCAAAAGAATTGGTGACCTATATGGACAGTCACTATCGCACCATAGCGAAGGCCGACAAACGTGCCGTCACGGGCTTGAGCATGGGCGGGCATGGAGCCTTGTGGCTGGCTTGGCGGCATCCCGATGTGTTCAAGCATTGCGGCAGTATGAGCGGTGGTGTGGACATCACTAAGTTCCCTGACCGTTGGAACATTGACAAGCGGCTGGGCAAGTATGCCGCGGCTAAGGGCGTGTGGGCCACACACTCGGTGGCGAGCTTGGTGCCGACCCTCAAACCGGGTCAGAATATCATTATTGATTGCGGTGATCGCGATTTCTTCTTTGAAGTGAATATGGCACTGCACCAGGCTCTTGAGGCTAAAGGCATCGCCCACGATTTCACCATCCGTGCCGGCCAGCACAGCTGGCAATACTGGGTAGAGTCGCTCGACAAGCACCTCAAGTTCTTTCAGCAAGCTTTGACAGGCAAGCCGGTGAAGTGCACGACCAGCATCGTGACCCGCGACAAGGTGTCTAAGACTCCCGAGGTTAAGAAAACTGAAGCCAAGACTCCCGAAGTCAAGACTCCCGAAGTCAAAAAGCCTGAACCCAAGAAAGATGCGCCTAAACCTGAGGTGAAAAAGTCCGAAACCAAACAGGAGACACCGGCTACTACCCCTCAAACCGAGGTCTCCAAGGCAGCGTGAACAGACAAAAACCAAAAAAATAATAGATATCACAATGAAAGACCATAGACCTAAAATCCTCATTATCTATACCGGTGGCACCATTGGAATGATCGAGAATCCTGAAACCAAGGCGCTGCAGCCCTTCGATTTCTCGCACCTGATGGAGAATGTGCCACGAGTGAAAAAACTGGAGTATGACATTGACAACATACAGTTTAATCCGCCCATCGACAGCTCGAACATGAACCCGCAGCACTGGGCCGACATCGCCAAGGCCATTGAAGACAACTATGACGACTACGACGGCTTTGTGGTGCTGCATGGCACCGACACCATGGCGTTCACCGCATCGGCACTCAGTTTCATGCTCGAGAACCTGAGCAAACCCGTCATCATCACCGGTTCGCAGTTGCCCATTGGCGAGGTGCGCACCGATGGCGACGAGAATCTCATTACCGCCCTGCAGGTGGCTGCCGAGGTCGACAAGCGCACGGGCGAGGCTATGGTGCAAGAGGTGGCCATTCTGTTCGAGAACCACCTGTGGCGCGGCAACCGAAGCACCAAGATGAGCGCCAACAACTTCAATGCTTTCATGAGCAACAACTATCCCGAACTGGCTCGCATCGGGCTCGACATTCGCTATCAGCGCGAGATGCTCTACCGCTTGCCGTCGAAGCGTCCGCTCAAGGTGCGCTACAATCTGGACCCCAATGTGATGTTTGTTGAACTGCATCCGGGCATCACTGAATCGACGCTTCGCTACTTGCTTCACACACCCGACATCAAGGGCATCGTGCTCAAGACCTATGGTGCCGGCAATAGTCCCAGCGAACCCTGGTTCACGTCGCTCATTCGCGAAGCGACCGACCGCGGTGTGGTGATTATCAATGTCACACAGTGCCCCAACGGCGGTGTGCACGACGAACTCTATGAGACCGGCAACTGCCTGGCCAAGGCCGGTGTGGTGAGCGGTCACGACATGACCAGCGAGGCGGCCATCACCAAACTGATGTACCTGTTCGGCATGGGGCTCAAACCTGATGCCGTGAAACGCTACTTCAATAGCGACCTGTGCGGCGAGGTCTCCCTCTGACCGGTTGCTCAATGCAGAAAGCAAAAATCATAAATATCTGCTCAATGCAGAAAGCAAAATAAGAGAAAATAGAGGAAAATACCTCAAAAATGCTCAATGCGGAAAGCAAAAATAGCAAAAATTTGCTCAATGCATAAAGCAAATGAGGACGGAGCGCATTGGAGCCAAACTTATCAGGTTGCCAATTTAGTCGCCTAATGACCGATTTGGGATTATGTCGCTTGGGGAGTTGTGCGATTTGAATAAAAATCGCTATCTTTGCATAAAGATAATTAGAATTCAAACCCTTTCAGTTTAAAAAAACTATCCTTGCTCGGCCTAATGGCCGATTGGGACTTAAAAAATAAAGCAAAATGAAGACGTTGAAATCGATGATGGCGATGATTGCCCTTGTGCTGATGGGCACTGTGGCCAACGCGCAAGATCCGGGACCTTACTATCACAACGAACCCGGCAAAGTGGTAACCAACAAGGCTCAGCGTGCTCCCCATGCAAGGAGTACCTCGTGGTGGAATTACCCGCCCGACAATGAGTATGTTACACTCACTCAAACCAATTTGCCCATCGTGTGGATTGAGGTTGATGGCCAAGAGATTGACCGCGAAGAGCGCATCACCGCCCGCATGAAAATCATTGACAACGGCGAGGGCCAGCTCAACTATGCCGACACTGTGGCTCACCCCGGGCAGACGATTGACTATGAGGGCTACATCGCGCTGCGTTACCGTGGCAACACCTCATTTACAAGCAGCGACAAGAAACCTTACTCGTTCCGCCCACTCGACAAGCCCCTGGAGGAAGGCGGCAAGAAGGTGAAGGTGAAAATCATGGGTATGCCCAAGGACAACGACTGGGCTCTGCTTGCTCCCTATAGCGACAAGAGCATGATGCGCGACCTGCTGGCTTTCAACCTGTCGCGCCCGTGGATGGACTACGCACCGCGGGGCCGTTTTTGCGAAATGTTCCTTGACGGCACCTACTATGGGGTGTTCATCATGGTGGAAACCGTGAGCAAGGGCAAGAACCGCTTGAACCTCGACGACCCGGGCGAGGAGGGCGATGCGCTCACCGGCGGCTATCTGATGGAGGTGGACCGCACCGATGAGGTGACCTACACCTCAAAGTATCATCCCGTGAACAATAACGGCTATCCCTATAACTATCGCTATATCAACTACCAGTATAAGTCGCCCGACTATGAGGACATGACCGAGGCGCAAATCAACTATATTCAAGGCGCTATTGACCGCATGGAGGACGCACTGAATGCAAGCAATTACACCGACCCTGAAGAGGGCTATAGGAAGTACCTCGACGAAATGTCGTTTGTCGACTACCAACTGGCGCAGGAGTTGGCGCACAATGTTGATGGCTACAGACTCAGTACCAAGATTTTCAAGCAGCGCGACAGCATCGACGCTCGCTTCAAGTTAGTGCTGTGGGACCTCAATATTGCCTATGGCAACTCTGACTATTACAATGGCTGGTATACCAACACCTGGGTTTGGCAGAACAACAATCTGCTCAACAATGCGGGCGATTCGCAATTGGTGCCTTTCTGGTGGTACAAACTTAACAAGGACCCCTATTACACCAGTTTGCTCAAGTCGCGCTGGGCGCAGTACCGCCGTGCAAACTTTAGGGAAGACCGCATCATGACCGAAATTGACTCGATGGCGGCAGAACTCACGGCGCAGGGCGCAGAGTCGCGCAACAGCCAAGCCTGGCCCCGCTGGGGACAGTATGTGTGGCCCAACCAGTATATCGCGCAAAACTTTGGCGACGAGGTGGCGCATCTCAAGTCATGGATTCATGACCGCCTTACATGGATGGACCAGCAGCTGGGCTTTGACCCGACAGCCTTTGAACTGGGCGATGTCAACGAAGACGGTGCGGTAGATGTGCTGGATGTGACTACTATAATCAACCACATCCTGGGCAAGAACCCCAGCCCGTTCAACTATAACAATGCCAATGTGAACGGCGACGACACCGTGAACGTGCTTGATGTCACAGCCCTGATTAATATGATCTTGGAAATTGGTTGATTCCCAAATGCTTTGCCGCTGTTAGACTCATTGATGGACTAAAGTTAGCAGAAGCCGACGCGTGTCGCTGAGTTGCGAGACAAGGTCTCGTTTTTGCAGTAGTCTTTGAGCACGTCGAGCATCTGGCTCTTTTTGCAGCCGAAAAGGATGTCGTTGATGGTGAACTTGCGCGCCACATTCTCGATTTGTCCACCACTCAGCTCAAACAGTTCGGCCAACTTGTGTGCATCATTCTTAGTGATTTCAGCAAGCATTGATTGCCAAATCTTGGCACGCACTTTGCTTGAGGGACGCTCAAATTTGAGCTTGTAGAGGAAACGACGCTCAAAAGCCGAGTCGAGGTTCTGCTCCAGGTTGGTGGTGGCAATGAGGATGCCCTCAAGCTGCTCCATCTCTTGGAGGATGATGTTCTGCACGGTGTTCTCCATCTTGTCGACGGCATTCTGTGCCTCATTCTTGCGAACTCCGAAGATGGCGTCGGCCTCGTTGAAGAGCAGGATGGGTGCCTGCTTGGAGCGCTTCACCGCCTCGCGATAGCGGTCGAAGACGGCCTTGATGTTCTTCTCGGAGTCGCCCACCCACTTGCTCTTGATTTGCGGCACATCCACAAGCATGATGTCGCGGCCCGTGGTGCGAGCCAGCTGATACACGGTCTCGGTCTTGCCCGTGCCCGCAGCGCCATAGAACAGGCAGGCAAAGCCCTGACGAAAGCCCTTCTTGCGCATGCGCTCAATGATTTTGGCATATTTCTTGGGCGTGAGCAGCGAGACAACTTCGGCCACCTGTTTGTCCATACCATCGTTGTAGAAGAGTTGCTTTTTTTGGAGCGAGTCGGCCTTGATTACGTTGGCAACATTCTCTTCGCAGTTGCTCAATTTGAACTCACCAAGGAGCAAGGCCTTGGCATGGTCGCTGATGCCATAGCGTGTGTTGTCGGCCAGTCCGTCCACCACCTTGTGCTCAACGAGGTTGTTCTTCATGAGCACATTGTCGCCTGAGCGAAGTTCAGTCCGTGCATTACTGTATTCACTGCGAGTGGAGTAGAGTTCTTCAAACTCGCATAGGCGAAAGTCATTATCGTCATGGTTCACCACGCGGTTGCACATCCACATGAGCAGCAGCCAGTTGCTTCGCTTTTGGATGCCCATCGAGTTGAACCGTTGCACAAACCCGATGCCGGGATTGTCGTTCATGAGTTCTTGGATGCTTGCGGTGAGAGATTTGGGGTCAATGGAGCTATTGTTCAGGTCTTCAAACATTTGCCCGATTTCGTCCATCAACTCAAAGCAGTCTAACCCCTTTGAGTTGGGTTTTACATAGGCTTCGTTGCGCTTCAGTGCGTTGATTACCTCGTTGGGTACGTCGAAGCTGTCGCGATCCTTGGCATCGCGATAACGCAGCAGACGTTTGCACACCAGCGCATCGATGTCAGAGGCAAAACTCAACACCTTGATGCGGCTCAGGTTGAAGTGGTTGGCAAAGTCTCCGAAATCAACGTGATAGGGGCCGCGCTGCAACGACACGCTGAGCAACACAGCCTGGCGCTCGGTGATGCCGAAACAGTCGCTGAGTAGCCCAATCTTGGGAGCCACCTTTTGGAAGAACTTGTCATTCAACTGAGAGTCGTCAGACTCGATAGCCACCTTGTCCATAGCATCGAGCAGGGTGGGAATTGCCATGCACTTCGGGTTCTTGACTGATGTCTTGGTTTGCTTCTTGCTTGCGTTCTCGTTGTTCTTTTTCATACAGCAATTTGTTTTTAATATTGTTTTTATTATTTGAGTGCAAAATAAGTGTAGGGCTATGCCAAAACGTGGCACACGTTTGTTGAAAAATATTTTAATGGCAAACGCACCATTTGCCTTCACACTAAATATAGAAACAAAACCAAAAAAATTTAAAAAAACAGCTGTTATGGCATAAAAAATTTTTAAAAAATACATTTAGTCGTCTATTGACCGATTTGCGTTTAATATGGCGAAACGTTGGGCGTCATATTATATTTGCCACTCCTTTTTTAATTCTATTAATTGTTATTATCATGAAAAACAAACAAATTAAAATCATCCACAAAGCTGCAACTCAGCAATTTAACCCTGAAGCGTCGGAGCGTGGCGAAGCTGCCGATGTGCTGAATATGCGTCAGCGCGACCGGGCGCTTGAGGCGGTGGGCATGCCTGTTGTCACCGGACACATTCCGCAGGGTGCTACGCTGCTGTGCGTCGATGGCGATCGCCTCATCTCGCTCTATGACAACCGAGTGTTGTGCAACGGCTCTGTCATTGCCACGCCGCAAGGCAATGTGCTTGATGCTTGCATTTCGGGCAATACGCTGGTTATCAGTACCTCGCAAGGGCTCCTCTTCATGCAGCGCACAGCACAATCCTATGTTGAACTTAATCCCGATGTCATGCCACCTGTGCTACATTTCGCCGCCGTCGACGCGGCGCAACTCACAACGCAAGTGGACGGTTACGAGTTCAGTACGCCTTATTCACGCTGGCAAGCACCACTGGGTGACAGCGATTTGACGGTTCTCACGCGCATCGCCGCAAGTGCTCACAAGACCCTTGAAGCTAATGCTGCCTCAGCGGGACTCTACACCGCTCCGGTGCTGTGTCGCTATGCTGTCCGAGCTTTCGACGATACCTACCTCTGGGTGAGCCAGCCGGTGCTTGTGGGGGCTGAATCGCTTGCCGCTAACTATCGCGCCACGGCTACGGTGCAGACTTCAAGCAACGCCTTTACGGGCATTGCTCCCTGCACAGCGAGCCGCACGGCCTTTAAGCTGGGCATTACGGTGCTGAGCGGCGTGCCGCAACAGTGGCAATCGGTCGTCAAGGCGATTGATGTGTTTGTGACTGATTCACCTGCTGTGATTCAATCGTCTACGCTCGACTATCGCTGCTCCATCAGCACCGTGGGTTCACGCATCTATCTGCTGGAGTTCGGTCCGCAACCTCAGTCGCGCTCAGTTATAGCCCGCGCTCTGCTCCATGCCCGCTGGCGACGCATTTCCTCTACCTCGCATTTGGCCGAACTTGACGGCGGCACCTTTGTCACCGATGTGGCAACCGCAGCTGCAACGAGGGTCTTTCCGGACCTTTCTACATGGGTTGCGTCACGCCAATTTCTTGACGATGAAGTGCTTGATGGTAACTTCTTTGCATCTGTGCATCGCAATGTGGCGCATCACGCTATCGCACACTCAATTTTGTCGCACAACGGACGTCTGCACGTGGGCGGTTGCTCGCTTCAAGCGGTCAATCCCTGGCATCCCGCTACATGGTTTGCCGGCACCATCACGCAGCAGCCATGCCACATTGCCACCGCTATTTCGCTCAAAACCGCAGCGGGACCTGCCACGCTGGTGCGGCACGACGATTTTCCTTACACACCTCAAGCTCTCAATCCCTGCTTGTCGACCGTCCACGCTCACGCTACCGCTATGCGCGTTGAGGTGACGACGGCGACGAGCACCATGGTGTGTGAAACGCAACTCTTGCCGCAAGGCACACTCTCGCTGGCCGCTCACCTTAACGCTACTTTGGCAAGTCATGCGCTTGTCTCAGGTTCGGCTACTATACCGCAGTCGTCGGTAAATTCTGTAACAACCCACAACGGTCGCGTGAGGTCTCATGCCATTGACAATCCCTTTGTCTTGCAATTTGAGCACGATGTGAGTGGAGGAGTTATCCGAGCTTTGGCGGCTGCCGGCAAGCCCATCTATTCAGGCGGTCTGGGGCGCTACCCGCTCTACGCGTTCACGCAGTGCGGCATCTTTGCCTTGCCACAAAACTCCGTCGGCAACTATGGCGAGGCACGCCTTGTGCATACCGCGGCCATTGCTCCGGCAACCATGCCTGTGCAGGGCGACCGGTGCATTTGGTTCGTTAGCGACCGACGGGTGCTCTATGACCTGTGTGGCACGCAACTCACGCGTCATTTGCACAACTGTGATGCCACGCAACTCGCTTGGAACACTGTTGAACAAGAACTGTGGATGCGATGCTCCGATGGCTCACTCAGTCTGCTCATGGATCACGACCGCACCACGCGACTCTCGTTACAAGCACTCCAGTTGTACGCTCGCGATAATGTAGCGCTTGCCATCAATGCGCAAGGCGAACTCATGGATATTACCCAAGAGACGCAGGTTGACCGGTGCAACGTATACTACCGTTCTCAACCCATCGTGCTCAATCACCTCATGCGCACCTCAGTCACCGGCATCGTCTGGAATATCTTTGCACGGCAAGCCCAATTGCGCCTGTCGGTCACCGGCGAACGCGGCGCTTCTTGTCATGGTTTCCGCATCAACTCCACAGCGGTTCAAGGTCCCATAAATGCACCGTTGCAACTGCCGCTTGTCGCGCAACCGCTGCGCACGCTCCGACTCACCCTTGACGGTGCTGTTCCGTCGGGCACTTTGATGCTGCCCACCCATCTGCACATTTGCGATAATAACCCCTGATTTCGGTGTAAAAATGACGAAAACCAACAAAAATCAATAAAAAAATGATATTTTTTAATGAAAACTATTGTTTTTTCAAAAAATTGTTGTATATTTGTAGCGTTGTTTTCATATTTGTGTGCCGCTCAGCGGCATTTGGAACTAAAATGATATTTGGCAAAACGCATTCAAAATAGTTGTTTTATAGATAATTGTGTATTTAAGGAATAGGGAAAGTCGGGAGACTGTCCCTTTTTTTTGTCCCCTCGCAAGCTCGTTTTTTATTTTTCCTGTGATAGCAAGGTTTTTGAAAATTTTTGTGCTTTTCAAGATAACAAGAACAGAAGGACAGAAAGGTGTACCGGCTCTTCAAAGTAGACACTGAAAACTGTGTGGTTGCTATAGCATCCGCATCGCCTCTGCACTATCTTTGCCACACACACGCTCATTGAACCGCGAAGCGCTCGAGGAAGTTTTGCAGCAAGAGTCGGCCGCTAAGGGAATCGCCGTAGGCGATTACCAAGCAAAAAACCC